>WRBM01000001.1 GCA_009784525.1 Erysipelotrichales bacterium
AGTTTCTGTTAGTTCTATAAATGGATTTTGATTTGTTTTTTCATAATCTTTTTTCCACTTATAGAAAGTTGATTGGACGATACCTTCTCGTTTTAAGAAGTCGATTACTTTGAGTCCGGATTTCTCCTGTTTCTTTTTTAGTGTTAGATATTTGTTTTTCATTGTATTCCTCTTTTCGATGAATATTATACTTGATTTAGTTGTCGGTTAAAAGGTTTAAAAAATGTCACGCTTACAGAAATCTTATTAATATTATATTATATAATGGCTTTAAATGCCAGTTTTATTTTATTGACCTATTAAAAAAGCCATTAGCTTGAACTAATGACTTTTTATTCTGTTGTATCTAACTAAACCATAATGAGGTAGAGACTTGACCATTCGCTTCAAACCATATTGTAAACCCACTCCAATGATTTCCTGCTCCAGGTACTACTAATGTTTGGCCCGGAATAAGACCCGCTCTAAAGATATAGGTAAATGAATCTCCATCGCCACTTGAATCATATGAAATCCAGACATTCACATGAAACGAATTATCATTTCTAATCGTTCGTCCACTAACTATAGTGGGTGCATTCGGAATTGGAGGCTTTTGATTATTTACTTCCTCAACCCTAGTATTAACTCCATTTATGCTAAACCATACATTAACAAAGTTTCCATTAAAGAAACTTGCCGGAATCGTAAAGATTTGATTCGGTTGTAAATGAATATGGATTCTTACTGCCATTTGATCATTATCACTTGAACCCGTTATAATCCACACATCTACCATGACTGGATTATTATTCCTAATTTGGCTCCCATGTAAGTGATCTGGCATTAAAGCATTCACTGGTCTAATTTGACCACAGTTTTGACATGTTTCAATATTTCCATTCCTTACAAAATTATGAGTACAAAATATACCATTGAATTGAACTCTGTGCCCGTGTGGGTTCCAATGTTGATGCCAACTGCCAGCAATACTTGTTCTGTTTGTTATATTAATAATTAAATTATCGGTGTTTGAAAAAGCAAACTCTCCTACATTTATTACTGTATTTGGGATTGTAATTCTTCTTAAGTGGGCTTGATTAGCGAATGCTCTAGCGTTGACCGTTGTTATATTTCTTCCGTTAATTCTTTCAGGGATTGTTATTTCACCCGCAATCAGTCCTCTAACTCCTGTAATTGCTATATCATTGTTTCCAATGTTATTAGTGTAAAATGGATGAACTATGACTGTAAAGTTCTGTGAAAAATGTTTGCCACTAACAACCGAACCACTTACTGTGAAGCCATAAACTACAATACGTATGTCTTGACTTCTACCACTTACATTACTTGTAGCTTGTCTCCAATCATCTTCTGTAACTTGATATGTAATTCTGCCATTATTCATCACAACATTATGATATGGATCTGTTGAATGAATTAGTTGGTTGCTTGAATCATAAAACATTATTTGGAACCTTCTATTTCGATTATCTCTACTTCCTCCTGGCTCCCAGCTCAATAATGGTGCTAATGATAGTGATAAAATATTATCTGAGCTATTTTGAATCCTTACATCTCTTGGAGAAATATTAGATTCTTCTAAGAGCCTGCCAATTCTATCACGCTCGTTTGGAAATCTATAATTAATATTATTTAAAAAATCTCTTAATGTAAAAGTTCCTCTGATTGTTGTTGCGTCCCACCATCTTTGAAAATGACTATTATCCGGAGCCTCATCAAATAACCTTAATAACATTTTGATTATTGATCTTTGTTGTCCTTGACCTAAAAGAGTAACCGTTGGTGTAAAATGGGATGCAAAAAAAGCATTATGTCCCTGTACACCACCATATTCATTTCTAAAATAGTTCTGTGCCAAAAGAGAGAACGCCGTTGCCCATGCCTCTGTCCAAGCAAGCCTTAAAAAATGTTCCTTATCATTCACTCCAAGGATACCTGTAACAGTGCCCACCCTATTTAGTAAATCTTCATCAATATGGTGGTCCATCGCAATTGCAATATAATGCTCAGCCACTATATTATTAATTCCTAGCTGGTGTTGTATAAAATGACCGTATTCATGAATCAAAAGATTCCAGTTCCTATAAGAGTTTTGACCAATACCAGAAATCTCTCCAATCGCAAACCCATTATTGCCTCCATTAAATATTTCAATCAACGTTGATGGAAATCTTACATTCATCCTTCTATTAATTACGGCTCCCATCACTTCAGCAAATCTTTGTCCGACTACCAATCCTTGCGCTACATAAAACGCTTGAGTTCTCAATTGACCGCTATAAGGAATTAGCGAGTTTATTGTTGTCGTCATTCCTGATGAGACAAGATTTGTTATATCAAACTCATGAGAATATGCAGGTCCCCAAGGAAATTGTGGATTAACAATAAAGGTTCTACTTTCAGGATGCACTCTAAATAATAATTGTTGGTGCTGTGTGTGATTGAAACTTATTGTAAAGTTACCATATCTGTCAGTAAACGTTTCTGCTATTATTCTCTGATCTTCTGTAATATCAACAAAATTAGATAGCCAAATTACAACTCTCATATATTTTAATGGAATTAATCTTCCATTGGTTCTTTCTTCCCAACGAAGCGTTCCGTTGACAGTTGCGATATTTGAACGAGCGTTTATAGAAAAGCCTGAAATATTTCTCTCTATATTTTTTATAACTAGTTCACCTGTTGTTAATTCATGAAGTTGTTGTTGTTTTTCTTCAGTAGTAATTAAACCTAATTCATACTGTTCTATTAAATCTTCAAACGGATTATGATCATTTTTTTCAAAATCTTCTAATTTGTCTTCAATCAGTTCCTCTTGATTATCAAACCCATAAATTTGAAACTGATTACTTGAGAGCAAAACTAAACTAATAAAACATATTAAACATAAAATACTGAATAATATAAACCTTTTACACAAATTACTCAAAACATGACACCCCTTCTTTATACTATCTATTAATAAATTCAATTGTATTATCATTAATAAAACGATATTTTATTTCTAATCTTGCGCCATTACCATCAAAATAAATATTCCTTGTTTCACAATAGACAATAAAACTAGCTGCCAGCATAACTGTTCCCCATGGAAATACTGGATAATTATCAAATTGTTCCCTTGGTATTAACAAAGTTTCTGAATGGTTAAACACCCTTCCTGTTCTTCTTGATTGCTCAGCCCTAAAATCGTTAGTTCCAAAGACATTCCAATCAATAAATCTAATAAATGTTGCTTCCTGTCTCACTCTATAGTCAACAAATTCATAATCATTTTCAAAACCATTTGTATTATCCCAATTTACAAAATATAATGCCACACCAACAACAATCCCACGTTCAGCGACACCTCATAAACATTAAATTCAATTTGGTCGCTACTAACTGCCGCAAAGATCACTGTATTCTCACGTGTGTTAAATCCAAATCCAATCTTTGTGCCTGTAAAATTTTCAGAACAACCAATCAATGCAAAACTAAGCAACATCAGTAACATTATTGAAAATAATCTTATATTATTTACTTTTCCTTTTCTAGTTGATTTTTTCACTTTTATACTCCTTGAAATATTTTCGTTTACTTGTGATTTAAGTATATCATAAATCGAGGAAAATTGACTATTCAACTAATGAAAATTATAACATATTTTAACAGTCTTTATAAGCTTAACCTTCCAAAATCGTGTGACAGATTTCGACATGATTTTACACATTAAAAAGCTGCCAATATTGCCAAAATATTAACAGCTTTTTTATTTACCCTTATTTTCTTTTAACTGAATCATTACTTCTCATAAAAGCATTAATTTTTCTGAATCTTGACTTTAGAAACAGGTATTATTGATTAGACAATTTAAAGTTCTTTTCATAAATTTTAGGATTATACCTGTACAAGATTCCATGCTTTAATTCACTAAACATAAATTTAGTAAAATTATACATATCGTTAATTATTCTAAATCTGTCCTTATAAATCTCTAAATATTTTTGTATGTTAGGAACTTTAATTATTGTCTCAAAAAATAAAACATATTCGTTATAAAATTCATCAAAGGATTTTTTATGAACTTCTAAGGATTTATTTAATCTAATTAATTCTTCCTCAAGTTCAGTCATATTAGGATTTTGTTCTTCAAAAAAAGAATCAAAACAAAAGTTTTCTTTAGTCAATATTTATAATCTCCTCAATTATTAGCTTATTTTTTTCTCAAATGATTTTACTACATTATTTAACCTTTCCAATAAATCATCATATGTAATAATATCAATTAAATTAGAATACTTGCGCCTCATAAACTCAAAATCATTTTTCTGATCTCCCGTAAAATTATTTGATCTTCCAGCAATTATTATTCCTTTAGGATTAACTATATTTAATTTTAGCCCGCCAATTTTATCACTGTATTTTATAGATAGCTCTTGTTGCTGCTTTGAATTAAGTTTATTCAGATAAAATGAATATTTCTCAAGTTGCATAATTGGTCCACTTAACTCCTGCAATGGCCAATGATTAGAACGATACTTATTAACACTGACAATTCCGTTCCCATAAGGCCTTTTAATCTCTATTATATCAATATTACCATTTGCAGATATAAGTGCTAGGTCTAATCGTTTACGATCATTTTCATATCTTATTTCCATTTCAGCTATACAATAAACATATTGTGGATATATTAATAAAATTATTTCTAAAATTTCTTTTTGCCACTCTGCTTCAAGAATTTTAGGATTTTTTAACATCTCATTCAACTTATTTCTTATTGAAGTAAACTTTTCATATTCATAAGAATATAATGAACTCATTTCTGTTTCTACAACTTCAATCTTTTTCTTAGATATATATTTATCAAATCTCTCACTGAATGTTCTCTTTACATCAAGATGAGCCGCTAATAAGTTTTCTATGCGCTGTTCTGCGTATAACTTCAATTCAGTTTTATTCGGCATCTTAGTAACTATTTCTTGGTAAATACTAGTAGGTAAATTGTGAAATCCTTCTAAATATTTATCAGTAATTGCAATCGGAGAATTTACGATTCTGTCTATTTTTGCAATAATGTTAATATGTTTATTATAAGGAACACTATATACTGCATATATAAGATGATGCATCTCTAATTTCAATTCGAGATCAATAACAATTTCATTATTGATATCAAATACTGATTTTCTCAGATGAATTAATCCATTAGTTATATCTCCAATTACAAAATAATAAGTCCAATCATCATAATCATCCAATTCATCTTCATTATTTATATGAGAAAATACTCTAAAAATTGGATAAATGATATTAACAAGCTTCTTACTTCTTAATAAATCTTTTGTCAATGTAAAACCTCTATAGCTAACTTTAGCGTTATCATTATTTACATTAATAAGCTCTTTTTCTATCCAGTCACTTCCAGCTTCATATTTCAAAATTAATTCACTATCTGTTATTATCAAATCTAAACCCATTGAAATCTCCCTTTTTGTTGCAATCCTTAAAATAAAATTAGATGACTAAATTATAACATATCTCGACAAGATTTTCTTGAGCTATCGTTCGACAAAGCCAAAATAAAAACTGCTTATTTCTTAAGAAAATTAAGCAGTTTTTTTATTTACTATATTTTTATTGAGGTAAATTATCCCACCAACCAGCTGGTAAACTCCCCATCGCAAACGCCCAAATTGTAATTATACAAATAATTTCACCCTCATTATAAATAAAGCCTAAGTTCCTTAACATCTCAATCGCAACCCTTACTGTATCAATCTTAAAGAACATTAATTCTTGAGTTAAAGTTGTTAAATCATAGATTATTTCAATATCATTAACCTTTTGAACCAGTCGGCCTTTAGAGTTAATTGATAACATGAGCTGGTAAAGAAACACCAACGGTTATACTTATTCCACTACCGGTATTTGGAAACGTGATTCCTCTATACCAACTGCCAGTTCCAACATTGAGATTCGGATTTCTTTGTTCATCAAGAGGACTTTTACATCTGAAGCCCAAAAAGCATAGGTACTTCCTACTACCGAAATAAGTAATAAAATTATTAAAAGTAATCTCGCTGTTTTCTTCATGTTTTTTCCTCTATAATAATATTGGTATTCTAAAAATGATTTATTATTCTATTTTAACAAAGAAACTATTTATAAATACTCTTTTAAATCTGTAACACATATTTTACGTGTTTTCATCTAATTTTTTTAAGTGCTTTAATTATATTTTGGGAGGTTCGTGACCCTCCCCTACCATTGTTTTTAGTTCGATTCCCCTCATCCAGTCACAAATGCAGTCTCAATATTTTTTATTCAAAAGACAAAAAAACCACCGAAATATGGTGGTTTTTGCTTGTTTTACCCGAAATTAGCCCCAAAAATGGCGACTAACACAATATTTAAATGGTGCCATTTTTTACCAATATGGATTGATTTTTCACATATCGATACTATTTTCGGAAACCTCAGGAATATATCAACAACATGTGGAAACTTGTAAGACTGTCTGAGTAAATTAAACTACTATTTTTATTTCCTTAATTGGTTAAAATCAAGTAAATCTTTGATATTTGCATCATTAAACATATTCCAACTTCCAGTTGTTTCTGTCCCTGTAGAATAATAATCAGATAAGCTAAATTTTTGACTTCTACCTCTATCAATAAATAACATCAATCTATTTACTAGTAATCCAAAAGCGTTGGTGCTACACCTAAGGCTACCAAAGCTATTATCTGCTCCATCCAAAATAGAAAATGCATTTGTACTTTCATTGTACTTAAATCTGGCATAATATTTATTGTTTTGTGAAAAGATATTATCTAAACACTCATATGGTGAACTTGCAAATTTTTTAATTACCATTTCTATCATAGTCCTATTCGCTATTTTATCTTCTCTTGCGAAAATAAATGTATATATATTATCATTTGAATTTTTTTCTGGCATATATTCATCTTCTTTAGTTGTAGCAATTGTAAAATTATTCAAATATTTTCTGAAGGATGTTCTATCACTAATTCGAATTTTTCTTTTAAGCTTTTTAATTTTTGCTAATTTTGTTAATGAATCATCTAATATATTGAGATCTAAGGTGCTCTTAATTTCTCCAACTGCAATGACTCCTTCACAAGGAAAAAATGAATATTCATCATTTGCATCTCTTGTAAATACTGGAATAATATGCTTTTCATATAAAATGATGTCGCATTGATTTGACATGTTTCCGTAGCTATCAAAAACAAATCCTCTACCAACTCCTACACCGTTAGGCAGGATAGCTTCAATTTGCTTTGAAATATTAATTTCTTTGGTTTTTCCTATTTCGTCAGGGTGTATTCCATCAGCAGAGGAGCGATCAAATACTTTAATTAAATCATCTCCTAAATCACTAATAAACTTATTAACATCAAAAGTTTTTTTCATATTTTATCCCGCCTTAAATTAAAGCAAATATGCTCATAAATACTATCAAATTCTTAAAATCATCTGTTGACATCAACTCATATTTATAAATAAACAATTTTATAGATACACACATTTAATTTTTATTGATACTCAGTATTTGATTTGGTCTAGTTATTCTAGTTAAATTATATCACTTTTCAAATAGTTTTACAATCTGCACCGTTGCAGTAAAATTTGTTTTACAGTCTTTTTTAAGCTAAAAATATCAAAATAAATTGATTTTTATATTGTATTTATAATTTTCTAAGAAATTTCAATACAATTACTTCTACAAAATCAATGAATTTGAAATCTTTCTATAAAGAAACTCATCATTCCTTCAAAATTAGTATGACAAAAATTATTAAGCATATCTTTTATTCCAATAAAATATTGATTTGCTAAAGAATTGAGTAAAATCAAGTAAATTATGCCCTAAAATATTAATCTATATAACTTAACTAATCATATTGACTAAATATGCTCACCGTTCATCTGGTTTAAAATAACTTCTTCTATCTCTTCATTGAAGACTGGTTTTACCTCATGAACAAAATCTTGATCTTCTAAAATTCTTTGCTTTGAGAAAAGCCCATTATCTCCTGACAATTTCACATTTTCACTATTCGGCCTATATTTCTTATCAACTTGATTAACATATAAAAAATTAGGCATTTGAAATGCAGTCCCTGATACAATACATTCACCTGGTGCCATAACGGTTAAAAAATCAAGTGATTGTTTATCAAGATAGGCAACCGCCTTTTCAATTTTATTCAAGTCAGTTGGATTTACCAATTTATGGATAAAATAGTTATGCAGCTGTGAGATTATTGTTTGAGATATGTCGCTTGGTCTTTGACTCGAAACAGTTAAGAAGCATCCAAATTTTCTACCTTCTTTGACTATTTTTTCAAAAACATCCAAGACATTCTTATGTGCACTCGTTTGACCATATTCTTCATATAAAATGTTGTGCGCTTCATCAACAACTATGTTTACAATCTGAATAATCTCTCCTCTTTTGTCTTTTTCATTAGCAAGCGAATCGAAAATATGACTCGCTACTAATGAAGGAATAGTTTCTTTCATATCTTTATTTACATTACCTAATTGTATTATGCAAACATTTTTTTTATCAAACACTATATTTCTATCATTTGATGTAATTGAAAAATCAAATACTTTTTTAAAATCATTAATTAACCGATTTGTTCTAGATATAACCGGGGTCATAAAATCTAATTGCACACCGTTATCATACTCTTGTGAAACTGCAAAGCATAGCTCAAAAATAAATCTATCCAAGGTATTATATTCAGGCAAACTAACATCGATCTTATTCAAATAATAATCAAAGAACTCTTGATTTGAATAGTAACTTTGACTTCCATCACTATAATAAAATTCACCTTGCTTAGAATGATATTTGAAGTTATCTAAATCTATTCCTGTAAAATACGATTTAAGGCTTGTTCTTAGAGAAAAAAACAATTGTCGTTTAGAGTTTTTAAGAATAGATTTGACTTTATCAAGATAAAATTCTTTTGGTATTTCCGAATCTGAATTTCCAAATGCCTTCTTATAGGCATTTTTAATTACTGGCACCTGCGTCTTTTCAGAAGCATTTGTTAATACAATAAAGTTATCTTCTGTAAGAGCTCGAACATTTAAGGGTATTCTATCACCATTATTACTTCTAGTTTTTAGATGATATATTTTTTTATTTACTCCAGGACAAATTGAATCTGCTGAATATTCATTATTAATATCAAAAACGATAAATTTTCCTCTATTAGTTTTTTTCAAATCTAAAATTTTTTCATACTCGTGTAAGATCTTTACAAGCGTATTAGATTTTCCAGAGCCTGTATTACCAAAAATACCAATATGAGAAGGGATAATATTATCTAAATTTACTTTTATTTCTTTATTCTGATCAAATAAATCATATCCTATTTCTAAAGTATTTTCAGCGCCATCAATGTAAATGGAAGCATAGTCCTCTTTATCTAATAGTTCAACACTTGCTGATACAATGGGAAGCATTCTAAGACCTTGTATAAATTTACCATTATCCAAATGACCTTTCACTTGTAGTTCTAGCAAATGTGAGTTTACAACTCCATTTTTTTCTTCAGAAATTTCACCAATAACTTGGCAAACTATGTTATCTAATCCAACTTTGGTTTTTAAGAATCCGTTTATTTTTGGGGCATTCTCATATTTACAATTAGAAATTAAATATGGTGGCAATAATTCGCTTAATCTTGCTTTAACTGACAACCCTTTAACTTCTATTACTTTTCCAATTATTTTGCCCATGAATTCTTTACCATGTCGCGACAAACTTCAGTCATATTTTTTTTATCACCGTCTTCATTCGGCTGATCAATTAAATTAACTTTATCAATAAACTCATTAGGAAGTTCATTAGATTTATCATATCTAAACCAATAAATAGTAAGTCCTGTAGCTATGCAATCTTTTAGTATTGTATTGAGATGTCCATCATTTCCAGAATAGCCTATTACGAATAGAATAGAATTCATTCGTGATAATTGCGATTTCATTTTAAAAAAAATTTCAAATCTTTTTGCCTGTAAAATTTCATCGTACTTCCTATTACTAGGTAAAACCGGATTCTCTAAATCACCATGAATCTTAGAAACCAAGTAAGTTGGCATGAATCTTTTTTTGCTATAATCATATCCTATCATTTCAAAAAATTTGTCATGACTAGTTATGTTTGTAGATGAAATAACATTACACAAAAATCCAAGCCTATTTATTGCTTGTTCAACAATTAGATCATAATTTAAAGTATAAATATTAATTTGTTTAGTTGTATTAGTTCTATTCTCTGTTTCAAGAACTAATTTGTTTATTTCACTAAACATTTCTTCAATATTTTTTATACTTGGATTATTAATATCTACTTCATTTGCAAATAACTTAAGTTCTTTATGAAATATGTTAAAAGCATTTTTTTTTTTAGTATCTGACAAACTATTCATATCAATTTCAAAGTTATATGTTGGGTCAGTTAAATTTTTAGTCAAATAATCTCTAGTTTTTATAAAGTCCTTCATTTGCGGAAAAGCATTACCATTCACTCCAGCACCAAAAAGTAAATTTATATGCGCTGATGAAAAAACAATTTTGTTGATTTTTTGAATGTTTTTTTCTAAATTTTCATTTTGGCTTTCTTGCATTTTAATCTCCCTTTATTCATTACAGTTTCAAATTTCCTTTTATTTAATTGCTTATATCTAAAATTGTACTTTCAACAATTTTCCATTCTGATTGACTCTTTAAATATTCTTCTGATTTATTACTACTCGCTTTATACTCTTTGCAATCAAGAATCTCTAAAATAAATTTATTCCTAGGTTCATTTTTCAGATGAGCTGCAAAATTTTTTACATTTGCGTATAGTGAGCTTCCAATTGAGCATTCTTTAAATTTCATATAGTTCAATAAGAATCTATTATGATTGACTGCATTTCTTAATTCAACAATGGCTTTTAAATCTTTTATTAGTGGATCGAATCCGAATATATATAATTTGTCATCTGGCGAAAGTAATTCAACTTGATTAATTAATTCGCTAAATGATAATTCATCAATTGCCAAATAAAACTTATCCGTCTTTGTAAGCTTCTTTTTAACAATATTAGTTAACTCTAACGAATGAAGAGTTGAATATTTGTTACAAATACAAGCTCTAATATACTCTTCAAAAAAACTTATAAATTTATATAGTATTTTCCTGATTTTTTTGTCATAACGAAATGTTGTTGCTATTTCACAATAATCAACATCTGTATTTTTAAGGGATAAAAGATATTCATAGATAGAAACATGTAAGTCAATCCCCTTCGACTCAAAGAAAAACAATGCTTTTTTTTCATCATCTTCATTTTTACATATTTTCTGAATGAACTCATCTCTAGTCATATTAGTACCCTAAATCGTTAAGAGTTTCTATGAAAATAGCATATGACCCAATATCTTCATTTCTTATTAAGTGCATATTCTTTAACTCAATATATCTATTCTTAAACTTAATAAAATATCCATCTTCTTTTAGTCTCTTGAATCTACCAATACTATTCCTTGAATTTCTAATCTCGTTCCAAATAAATCGTTCGCTACCTTTATCAAACACCAGTTTTAAGTAGTTTCCATTATTTCCCTCAACCAAAATAGCAATATCGAACGAAAAATATAATGAGTTATTTAACACTAATCTTGATTTGATTACTGAGGTAGAATTCTGTGCAAACTTAAATAAATTCTTATGATTATTAAATGCTTCTAAGAATAGATTCTTAATAGCTTCAGGTCTATTTATAAGACCTTGCTTATCTCTCTGTAGAATCAAATTATAATCCAAATCAAATTCGCTATTATTGTTTCTTGTAACCAGTCTTGCTTCACCACTACCAATTAATTTTATATCAAACGTAAAATAGTTTCTTAGATAGTCTTGTACACTGTGAATTATCCCCAAACATTCTTTGTGAAGCATTTTCCTTTCCTTTTCAGGAACATATTTATACATAATTAATCTCCGATTTAATATATACTATCTTAAAATTATATCATTTTATAGGTAATTTTACAATCTTCGACAGTGCGACAAATTTCGACAATGCGCCCTAAAAACAAAAAACCACCAAACTTAATTGGTGATTTTTTTTGATTATGTATAGAACCTCATTAAGAGGTTCGGGTCCGTTACTTGGTGCCATTTTTTACCAATATGGAGTGTTTATTCCTTTATCAATACCATTTTCATCAAGTTAGGGAATATTCTAGTAGTAACTGGAAACTTATAACATTATCTAAGCAAATTAAATTACTCTTTTTATTACCTAATTGGACAAAATCCAATAAATTAAGTTTTTTACTTTACTTGTTAATCATAAAATTATTAGATGAAAATTTTCGTCTTAAAGGGGTCTGGATTTGTCATCCAATCAAAAAGCCTTAACTTTATACTCTTCTTGAAGAGCAACTTTTTTCCAGCTTGAGACTAAACCTTTTTGTTTTAAAATAATTAACATTTTTTCCGTACTATCATTTTTATCAATCTTAGCTTCTTTTGCTTCTCCAAAAAGCAATGTATATGGTGTACCAAGCGCTATTAAATAATCTTTAATTTTCTGTGAATCAGTTTCTTTCGTTCCAAAATCACAATGACTAAGTATCATTAATTTATCATTTTTTGAAATTGAAGCATCTTTAAATTGCCATAATATTTTTGGAGGTACTGCTATTCTTTCGTTAAGAACATACTCTGCAAATACTTTTTCAAAGCCATCTATATCAATAATTTCCTGACATCTATCAACTAGATTTCTCTTTATTTCTAAATTAATTATTTTACAATCCATAACTGCCGCAATTATTTTATTTGCATTCTCCTTGGATTTATATGTTGTTATTGGAACATTTACATACCTGCCATTTTGATAAGTTTGTTTGTTAGTAGTATTTACTATAGGTAAAACACAATCAAAAAAAACATCAAATTTTTGAAGTATTAAAGACTCATGTTTTTTCAAATACTCATTTAGTGTTTTAGGTTTTGAATAAAGGCGTTTTAAATCACCTTCTATGAATTTGATTTTGTCGGACATAACGAACTCTGCCAATACATCATCCGATACGTCGCCTTCATCATCTAATAATAAACCTATTCCGCAAGTAAAGCTCATTGTGTTTACTATATTTTTAATTTCGACAGAAGCAACATTACGCACCAAATCATTTAAAAAGCGAGTGTGAATATCTAATCCATTACCCTCTATAAAATTTTCATCAATTCTAGTGTTTTTTATTAAAAAACTTTTTATACATTGAAACCCTTTTTTCTCGAATGCATATATTATGTTTGACCATCTTGGTTCAATCAAATTGTTCTCTAAAAGCAATTCAAATAAATCTTCATTAAATTCAGATATTTTTTCAAATTTAATATCAATTTTCTTCATCAATAATTCTTTAATATCAAGAGCAATATCCTTTGATTCAATTAAATATTTAACTTTGTCCTCTGATTCTTTTTCACCAGAAACCTTTTCATTCAAAAGAATCTTAAATGCATAATCATTTAAGTTTGAGTTAATATATTTTAAAACACTATCTTTACTTGAAGATGAAATGAACGTATAATTTTTTGTGTAAAAATCATCCGATAGATTATTTGTATCTTCAATACAGAATATGGTTTCTAAATTTTCCAGCGTTAATTCATAATAACTATTTAAAATAATATATTCTTGAACTTCTTTATTCAATATTTCTTTACTCAATTTTTTAAATTGTGGCTTAACATTTGAAATGAAACTAATTATTTTTTTGTTATCACCTACATCATTAAATAGTTCCATATAATTATCATGTTCACTAATAAATAACGATAATTTATTATCCAAGTTGGCAGCTTTATAACTTGATACATACTTGACAGTGCAAACAAAAACCAAATTTCTTTTTTCTTCAGTTAATTTTAATGCATCTAACATTTCAACAAAAAGTATTGGTCTCAGTGGGATCAGATTTTTAAGAAGCGTCTCAATTTGCTCAGTTTCAGAAGTATTAAAATACCCCGTTAATGTATCAAAAGATTCTTTATCTTCTGTATTTTGAAGCAATCCTAAAAGATTATCAAACTTTCTTGAATTTTCTTGTATTGATATATTTTTAAGTGTTTTAACATTATCCAGAATATTTTTGTTAAGTATAGATGTATGTTTAAAATCAATCTCTTCTAATCGTCCAATTACTTCCATAAGATTGTCATGTATGCAATCATAATCTCCAACTCTGCGCTGAACCGACATAATAAAAGCTAAATCTTTTGGTGTTATTAACTGAGCCCTATAATTTGATGTGTATTCTAAATAATGTTCATCAATATATCCATTTGCAATTAAAAATCTTATATAATTAATTTGTGATTCAATCAGTTTTTCAGAAAAATCCACTTGCTTAAATTTTTTATACAAAGTTTCTAGTTCTTCAATTTGTGTCTTACTAATTCCTTTATTTGCTGACATAAAAGACTCTAAAAATAATTCATCGTCTGTTGGAAGGGATTTATTAATTTCTTTTAGATACTCTTCTTTCAAATTTTCTTGAAAACAAAAATTTACATCAAATTTTTCAACAATCTCTAAAAAATTTAAACTTAAAATTTTATGTCTCTCTTTATCAAGTCTTGTGATCTCTTCGTTTATTTTTACGATTCCGTAGTCTCTTTTTTCTTTTATCAATTTTTCTCGTTTTTTGTAATTATCTAATAATTCGATTAATTCTTTACTTTCTCTTATCATATGATTATCGCTTTGTGGATGAGATATTTGTTTAATATTTAATTTGTCAAATGTTTTTATATCAAAGGGGTTCACCAATCCACTTTGTTGATAGCCACCATAATCAAATTCCATTAATTGTCCAACAAACATATATAATAATTCATCAAATGATTCGATTCGTTCTGATTTTAGATTTTCTATATGCTGCTTTAGTAATAATATATTTTCCCTAAGATTTTTTGAAGCTTTATTTCTTAAATTTGTGACATCAATAATATTTGGAATAAGACCCTTGTCACTCCCTAACAATGAATAGTCGTAAGGAAAAAGATTTTTATATAAACATAAAGCAAACAACATCTCAGACTTTAAATCGTCTCTAGCATTCTTATCATCAAAAATTTTATTAAACATAATAATAAAATCATTAAACGTGTTCTTCATTATCCTCATATCCAAAATATATGGAGAAATTTTTTTGATAAATTTGTCGTTCAACTTCATTTTTTCGTTTATATCTAAAAGTTCTTTAAGTTTATTCCTTAAAGTTTCTTCTGCCGTAACTGGATTAACAATTGGTATAACTGGTAAGATAAATTCAAAAAATTTCGCCCTCTCATCTTCAGTCTTAAAAAGTTCATCTTTAACAGCATATAAAAATGTAACTTTTTCTTTACATTTTCTACTACTATTTATTATAGTGTTCAGTTCACGAAGCTTAGCAAATATTTCGGTAGTTGGCAATCTATCCAAATCTTCAAAAATAATCAAATTAACATTTATACATTCAAAAAAATATAAAACTTCATCAATAAATTTATTAATTAAATTTATAGTTTTTGCCGATTTTTCCCCTGATTCGTCTTCTTTTAGATCCACTTCAAAATCTTTATACTTTATTTTTGAAAACTTTCTATAGTAAATAATATAAAATACTATTAATCCTAGCAATCCCGAACTTATTGTTAGAAATAAAAATTTAATCCATTCTACTCCAAACAAAAGAAAACCACTAATTTCTATAATAAACAGTAGTGCTGTTATTATAAAAACAGTTAGTAAAATACTTTTTCCAATTGATTTCTTTATACACGTTTGGTTAGTTCTTTTAATCTCTGAATTTGGTAATTCGCTTTTATTACGACTATAAAGTAATTGCTGAAGTATACTTCTTTCAATAGCGGCTTCATCATAATCTGCATTATTAAAAGTCGACAAAGTAATACGTGCGTATTTATTATTTTCAGGCTTGCCCATATTTCTATCATCTAGTCTTTCTTGCTCTGTTCTACGATGATTATATAAATATGTATTAATGACGCTACTTTTACCAGCTCCATATTTAGCAACCACAGCAATATTAAAGACATTTTGGTTATCAATTTTCTTTTTTAGAATCATTGCCTCCCCATCATATTCAGGAAATGCCCTTGGTGCATTATCATCTAATAAATTAAGATATACAAAATGATTATCACTATTATTTTTATTTGTTTCTTTAAAATTATTATCCAAGAAACTCCCTCACTTTCATTATAAATATAATGCTTATACTTTATTTTTTGTAGCAAAATTCTTAAATTCAACTGTCATATATTTAAAATCATTAATAATATTCTTATAATAATTTTGAAGAACTTCAGAACTATCTATAAATTTCTTGATTGATTCAGGAAAATGTCTAGTAATATATCTTAGAGTTCCAATTTTTTTTAGTTCTTTATTAAAATCTGTTAATGACGGAACTTCCACTTCCAGATTGTACCTATTGTTAATCAAAACGATGAATGGAATCTCAAGAAAAGTTATTAAAGTTTTGATCATAGTTTTATTAAATGCCATTGATTCAGGAACTTGAAATCTTTCTGTAAAGAAAGTCATCATTCCTTCAAAATTAGTATGACAAAAATTATTAAGTATTTCTTTTATTCCAATAAAATATTGATTTGCTAAAGCAAAATCTTCTTTTTTTATATTATGATTTTTATCTTCTATTGCTTTCATTATTTTCTTTGCTGAATAATCCTTAGATATAAAATCATCCATTGTTATAACATTTTCTATGAGTCCGATTTTTGCAATTAAGTTTTCTTGAATATTTCTTAGCAATGGTGCTATAACAACAATGCTATTTCCTTGCATCTCTTCGTAACATTTTAGAAATAGTTTTGCATTTCCAATAGCTAATAAATCAATTAAAAAAGTTTCTTCATTATCCCACTTTTCAATCGCTTCAAGATGGCATATTATTTTATAATATTTCTCCATTATAAATCCTCAGTTTTCTTACATTTTAAAGATTATAAAACAATTTCTCTTTAATTAAGGTAATCCCCAATATTTATGAGGATATTGAAATTCTTTAAAGGCATCTCTAAAATAATCATCGTAATTCCAATCAGATTCCTCAATTTTTTCGAATAAAATATTCTTGCAATACTCACCAAAAAATATTAGTAGTTTACTGAATAAACTATCAATATATTCTTCCTCTAAAATAATTCAATTTCCTGCATAATAACCGTTCTCATAGAAAATTTTCTCACCACTAGCATTTTCTTGTCTAACATATTTAGGATAAAACTTTTTCAATGTTTCATATGCAGCTACTGAGTTATGTTTTAAAAAGTTATTTATTTTATTTAAGGAGTTAAAAGAATCATATTCTTTAAACTTCTCTATTTTAAGTTTGCTATTTTCTTTAGACAACTTATCAGAAAATTTATACAGGCCTATGACATCAAAATCTTTACTTTCGTATCCCACTTCTTTACAAACTATTAAAATAAATCTATTAACTTCAACGCAAATTTTTTGTATAAATTGAAAGTACAAAGAGTCCATAATCTCAGCGTATTTTCTTTCTCTTCTAATACTATTCATCATTGCATTAAATTCTATATCATCAAAATCATCTGAACAAGATGTATACATCATGTCATGTGACCTTGAATTATCATAAACTTGAGATGGAGTCATAACATTCTTAAAAATAGGTTTGTACTCATATTCCCAATCATCTCTTAATCTAGTAATTAAATCTCTGAATAAGTTGAACTTATAATCATACCTTGATTTGTACATTGGAATAAAATATGGGGTAGCTCTATTTTTGAAGAGTCCTTTTGGTATGTGTTCAATCATACCTTCTTTATAACAAATATTTTTATACCTTTTGGTATCAATATGCAAACGACCTTTTTTAGGATGTATTCCCCAATACTGGAAATCACTCTTTGATTTTACATTAGAATAGTCGAATCTAATTCTTTTTCGAGTTCTTTTCATATTTCAAACCCCTTATTTCAAAACAAATTAAAAAAGCAGCAACACCATTCTCTAGTTTCAAAGATAATAAAATCATCGGTGGAACTAGTCTAGGTGTCATGATTAATTTTCTATTATAATCACTCCTGCTCATTAAATATTATATCAAATCATCAATTTAATTTATAGTATTTTTATTAAATCCCATTGAAAAAATTCTAGAATAAAAGTCTCTATTATCATAATAGCCTTTACTCTCAAACTTTTTGTTGCATAAGACTTCTTCAAAAATTAATAAAGCGGCTAATGCATTTATTACATTTTCTAAGTTTGAAAATTTATAGTAAGGCTGTTTAGTACTTTTATCTATAGTCATTCTCTCATGCTTACTTTTATTATGATCATCTTGTATTAGTTACAAAATTAAGTCTAATATCTTGTTTTCTATGAAAAAAAGTTAAAAAATAGCTATTATTGCTATAAGTAAAGTAATAATTGTGACTACTAATCCAATAATCTCTGAAATGTTTGGTACTGACAGATTTGATAAATTAATCATAAATCTAATACATATGACTTTAATGAAAAGTTATAAATTTTCTCATAATTGCCAAAAATAAGTTTAAAACCAAATTTAATAAAATTATCATCCATATTTTTTATCTCTTCAATGCTAGCAATTCTAATTTTAAAATATCTTTCAACATCGAGTGGAACACCTCGATAATTAATTCTTTCTATATTTAGATCTAGTTTCTTTGCTTGCTTAAGTGTTGATTCATGTAAAATAATATAAACCCTTTTCAATGCTTTAGTTCCTGTATTTCTTAACTCTAAATACATAACATCTTCTTCAATGATAATATCTGCGTTAGCATTAATAGATTGATTTTGTTCCCATTTTTTAGCGGTTACAAGCATACCGATTAATCCAAATATTATTACTGTAAGTGTCCCTAATAATTGAACATCATTTGATTCTATTGCTTCAAATCTAAGATATGGAATAAAAATATTTGAAAATACTAAGCTTACTAAAAGCCCAAATATCATCAACATAAAAATAATAATTACAATTGCATATGCTTTTATAGAAGATTTGTAAATTTCTATAAAAATTGCTGGCGAAAAAAATAATCTACTAAAATATCTTCCTTTCTAATATTTAAGGCTCTTGATATTTTACTAAGTTCTCTTCTATTAACTAACCTGGTATTAATAATTTCATTCAGTCTTTCATCAGTAATTTTTGTCCAATCTGAGACTTCATTGATTGTAATCTCATTATTATTTAACATTAAATCTAAATTTTTAATTTTCCTCATATAGCTTCACCTCTAATTCTGTAATCATTATAAATTTTGGTCTTTCTTATTTTACTTGGATATCCTAAATCATGAAAAAACAACACATCAATCACAACATCAATTTGATCTCCATTAAATTCAATGTTCTTTATGAATGCTCTACATATATAAGTGAATATTTTTTCTTTATACATATCTCTTGTGATATAGCCCAAACAATTACTAAAAGCTGGTCTGTTACTTATACTACTTTTATTAGTATAAAAATAAGCCAACATATCGTTTTCCTTATCAATAAAAACTTCACTACCAATTTGAAGAAACTTGCTATTATTATAAGAATTAGTAATTGATCTAAAACTATTTATGACATCAATCTTTTTTGGCTTCACAGAGATAATTTCCATCGCAGTTGAATAGCACATATCTTTACTCATCAAGTTAACTTTTTCTATTTTTTCTTCCATGATAATATTTAATTTCATCTTGTTTTCACCTTGCTGAAGATTATATCACTTCTACAAATTAATACAATCTTTGACAAGGGTAAATCGTTCGACAGAGTTCGACATCTTTTGATTTTTGCTGATTATTATAACCTGCTATTTTAATTGCCTCATCAAGATTAAAAAATATTGAATGACTTTTATCATCTTTAATGCCCACAACTTTATATGATAAATTCATATCCCAATTCATAAGTTCAAATATGAGGTATATAAACTGTCTTCCCGATATTTCTAAGCCATTTTTACTATTTAATACCCACTTAGATATTTTGAAAACATCTTTATGGTCTTCTGCGCAAGCCTGAACTCCTAACAACTTCTTTTCTTGATTTATTAATAATCTTATAAATTTAGGATAATCAAGAGCCTTTAAACTTCCATGAAGGATTCGCATTCTGTTTAATCCTAGCGTTATTGTTATTGGTGAGTTTACTTCAATTAGTTCAATCACTTCTTGGGTCATAATTTAACTCCTCTCTACTTGTTGTAATATTTATTCGCTCATTTTCTTTAAAGTATGCTTCTAGCTGTCTCTTTCCTTTCTTTTGATGGATAACTTCAAATTTGGCATACTTATCTAAAATGCCAACACTAATTGCTTTTTCGTGGTCTGTTATTTCTAAACCAAATGAATCACGCCAATTTTCAGGATAGAAGGGTTTCTTACCCATCTTTGTTGGAATTCCATATTTATCTTTAGCCGCTGGTAAAAAGATTTCCACTTCTTCCAAATTAAAGAACATAAAAATATCTGTTGATGTTCTAATTACCGTTCCTTGAATTTTATATTTATTATTCGGATCCCATTTCATCATATCAAAGACTTTTCCGGTAAAAATATTACATTTTATATCCCGGTTTTTTCTTTTTCCTTTTTTATCAACATAACACCACTTAACTGCATCCTTGGAATCTTCATGACAGCCTCTAATAAGTAGCTTATTATTAGTTGGATCGATTAACATTTGAATATAATTATAGTTAGTTAGCTTCTTGACAGCTGCCATATTAAATAGCACTTTATCATAATGAAATGATATTGCCGGATCAAATGTATGCGCAAAGAACTCCCTCCTAACTACTTGAAAGCCATTCATATCATAATCATCTACAACTATCTCTCTAATATCTGTTGTTTGCTTTTCTTTCATTCTGCTCTAGACCTCTTTCATAAATTTTACTAATATGCTCATCAATTATTTCTTTTGCAACTATATCCCAATCTGTCTGCTTTTTGATAATCGTTTTTTCTAAATTGATATCCCATTTACTTAATCTGTCCATAGTACTTATCTGCATATTTAAATTGCCTTTATAAATATCATCACCATAGATGGTTACTAAATTTTTTGAAAATAATTGTTGCTCAATTTTTATATCTTGATTTTCTTCATTTCTAATCAACATTTTTTCAAAGATTTTCGGCTTACTTAAATCAAATAACATCATTTCTTGTTTTTTCTTGATGCAATGAATCCCTCTTAAAATATATTTATAATCAGAGACCCAATCTTGACTGTCGAATAATACTTCTGTAAAAGCTGAACATGCTCTATTAATCGGCGCAATCTTATTATCTTTACCAATCGTTACTTTAATTGAATATGGATCTATTTCATTAGTTTGTCTAACTGCTAATAATTTTTTAATTGGATGGAATAATAGTTCTACATGAAAAGTTGAACTTAATTTTTTAGTCAATGCACCGTTGAAGCTAAACTTTCCTTTATAAATTGACATAACCGGTGTTCCTCTATGGTTGAAAAATTGAGATGTTACCGATTGAAATCCATCAAGATTTAATTCTGATATATCAGATTTGGTAATTTCAATGTTATCTTCTATTTGTCTTATATAGTTACCATCTTTATCAATATAAGCACTTCTGCAGGCTTCTTCATATTCCTCCATAGTAAACAATCCCGCTCGTGTAACTGGCACAAACCCTCGTAATGCTCCTGAGGTTACCACCGATAAATTAGGAATCCCATTTTTAGATATAATCCTAAAACTTTTTGATAATATAATTTTATTAGTTAAATTCCAGACATCCCTAGGAATGATTGCTTCATGATGATTTTGTAGAACATAAGAATTTCTTTCGCCTTTATTCTTTTTTACTTTATGAGTAATAAAGCTTTCTGTAAATGACTTTCTTTCTTTGACGTCTCCACAATATCGTTCATTTTTTAAAATCTGAATAACGCTTCCTGCCGTCCAATTTAAATTACCAGGTTTAGTTCTTAATTCAAGGACATTCAACCAGTTAGCAATCTCATTTGTACTTCTTCCAGAAATAAATAAAGCATACATCAATTTAATTGTTTCTGCTTCATCCTCATTTATGATTAATTGCTGTTTTTGTGTTTTATCTCTGTCATATCCAAGTAATGGTTGAATCAATGGAATACCTTTACTAAATCTTCTTTCAATTGACCAGTTCATAATATTACTTTTTGTTTGTGATTCTTCTTGAGCAAACGTTGATATAACAGATAAAAATAGTTCCGATGAACTATCCATTGTATCTAAGTTTTCTGATTCAAAAAAAATTCTTACCGGATTTTTAAGTGATTTTAATTCTCTTGTTATATTCAATGTATCAACAACATTCCGTGAAAATCTTGAAACTGACTTCGTAATGACCATATCAATTTTTCCCAATCGACAATCAGAAAGCATTCTGATTAAGGCATCCCTATTTTTCATTTGCGTAGCACTTATCCCCTCATCTGCATAAATACCCGCAAATTCCCAAGACTTATTTTTATATATCATTTCTTCGTAATAGGCTTTTTGTAGTTCATATGAAGTTGTTTGATTTAAATTATCTGTCGAAACACGGCAATAAGCACAAACTCTTAGTTTCTTAGTGGGATCAAATGCATTTTCTACTGGTCTTGCGGGAATGAATATAATTTCATCTTTATTATGACCATGTTTAATCCGTTCCCGAATAATATCTCGTTCATTATCTTTACTATTCATTATTATTACTATCTGCCAAACGCCAAATCCAAATATTTTGTTCTTTGAAAGTTTCTATATTTAAATGCTTCTTTGCCTCTTTTACCGTTCTCACAGAAATTCCTTTCTCCCTCATAAACTGAAATATTTCAGTGGCCTTCACTTGTCCTTTTGACAAAACCTCGAGTAATAACATGCATGTTGATTTCATTTTTTTGTTTTCTGTTTTTAAAAATATTTCTGATGTCCTATCTCCATCAATATGTCCTAACCATTTAAATCCTTCTTTTTCTGTTAATTCAAACGACATCGGTTTTCCCTGTTTAGCTAAATTGTTTTTCAGGTTTAGGATAACTCTCTTATCTGAGTCTTCATTTAATCTTTTAACAAGCATTATACTTCTAGCTACCGCCACAATATCTATTGAGCCTAATCCGCGATATAAATCTTTCATGTTTGATGCCTTATTCATATGTCCGATAAGTACTACTGAACAGTTAGTTCTTGCCGCAACTTTTATTAAGCCATTTAATACTTCTCTCAAATCTGAAATATTATTCATACTTTTGTCTTTACCTAAAAATGATTGAAGAGGATCTAGTATTAGCAAGTCTGCTTTAACTTCAATAATTGATTTCTCAATTTCCAAACTGTTAAATGATAAAACATTTTTAATATTTATGAAATGAATGTTATTACAATTAGCTCCTAAAACATTAAGTCGTGGTTTAACCGTGTCTTCTATCCCATCTTCTGCTGACTGATAAATTGTTTGACTAACTTTATCTGATAGACCAATAATATTTTCTCTTTGTGATATTTCCTTAGAAAGTTCTGAGGCTAAAAATAACGCTAAAGTAGTCTTACCATCTCCTGGATCACCCTGTATAATCGTTAATTTTCCTCTGGCTATATAAGGATACCATAGCCATTCTATTTCTTTTTCTACTACATTTGAGTATGCTTCTGTTAATTTAGTTGTCACTTCTTCACTCCTAAAATTAGTTTTAGTATCAACTGCATAAAGATTTTATCAAATGTGTTAAATTTTTTTGCTACGCTATTGCGTTTATTTTAATTTTTCATCTAAAACAACGTAAAAACCTCCTCATTTACCATAATAAGGCCGTGAGAGGAGGTGATTTTAAATGGATATTATCGAAAGAATTTTTAATTTAATGAATGAAAACAACTGGAGTACATATGAATTATCCTTGCACTCTAATTTAACGCAGTCCACAATTTCATCTATGTTTAGAAGAAAAAGCGATCCTACCTTATCTACTTTGATTAAAATTTGTAATGCATTCAACATTACCTTAAGTGAATTTTTTAGCGATTCCAATATTAGAAATAATAATTATGTAATTGAGCAATTCAATAAATTAAATCCTCAAGACAAAGAACTTATTTTATACCTAATTAATAAGTTAAAATAGTTTTGCACCCTTGCACCCTTACTTAGCCTTTTTGCTAATTTTGGGTGCTTTTCTTATGTTTTTCAACTATTTTCCATCTTTTTATCAGGAATCATGTATACACTGCGTTCCCTTGCACCCTTGCACTCTTGCTCACAATAAAGATAATATTCTCTTGAAATTCTTAACTCATTTTTGTGTTCTTCTTGTACTTCTTGCCGATAAAAATTAGTATTTTAGTTGATATTTAGAGATTTTTCGCCGTTTTTTCAATTTTGAAGGTACTCACATGTTTTTCTTGTACTTCTTGTGCTTCTTACTAATTTTTCAGATTATATATTGTTGATTCAATCTGTTTTCTGATCCAGGAATCTAAATCTCCATAGTTTTCCTCAATGAATATTCGACCTTCTTCTTTAATCTCAGCGTAGATATTAGCTGATACAGCTGCTAGGACTTCTCTTTGTGCTTTTTCATCGAACTCACCCTTCTTCTTAAGGTTCTCAACGGTTGTCTGAAGGGCTGAGGTAACGTTACTGGTAATTACTTGAGTAATATTAGTAAGTACTTTATTAGTTCGCTCACAGTCCGTTTTAGTGCTTATATACTGTGTTACTTTAAGTCCGATAAAGCTAATTAACGGTAAAACTACACACGTTATTAAAATAGTGATTAAATCAATTAGAATCTCATTCATCTTTCTTCCCCCTGGTTGTTCTTTTGGTTGCTACATGCTCATCTAACCTTTTATGAGCTGATGACACTCCTTCTTCAACTCTTGCGAGTCTTGTTGAGATACCATCAAATTTAGTATCAGAAATATCAAGTCTTTTTTCAATTCTTTCAATTGATGATTTGATATATCCTAAATCTGACATTACAGTTCCTGACTCTCGGCCAATTTCTTTTGAGTCACTATCCCTATCTCTTCTTAAGGCAAAATACCCCAACATAAACGATAATACCGCTAATAGAATTGAGACAATCGTTAATACAATCTCAATCGTTGACATTTCTTAGTACCCCCTTCAGGTAATTTAATATTAATTTAAAGTCTTTATAAAACTCCTTATTATTTGATTTAAAATTTTCTTTATAAACTTCTATTTTTTCTTGTGCTAACGGCACTAGCGTGCTCAAATTAATCGTAAAGACGTTAGTCTCTAGATAGTGCTTAATCTGAGCTTCAATACGATATAGGTGGTAATAGTTTTTTCTTAAATCTGGATATTCTAACAATATCGAATAATACTCAATCACAGTTTTTAAGTAATTTTGCATTATATCTTTGAAATCTCGGTTTCGGTATTTATCATAGGTGGGCTTAAAACTATCCTCTAGTTTAATTAACTCTACATCCGCCAGGATATCATCATTAAACATTTTTAGGTATAAGGCAACCTCTTCATCATACTCCATTTTCTCAATCCAGTTCTTAACCCCAAAGATAAAATATTCGCACTTTTCTTCTAAATCATAATAGTGTTCAATTCCATTAAATTCATCTAATACGACAATAATGTCGGTATCACTCTCTTTAGTTTGCGTACCATACGCAACCGATCCGCAATAATAGGCTAACAAGACTTTCTTGTCTTTAAATAATTTTAGGATAGTTTACCTCCATATTTCTACTGTTGAAACGCGGTGTGATGTATTACTTGAATAAAGAATCATCTGATCGAATGTATATTCAATCGTTAAGGTAAAGTTTTGATTCAACCAGGTATAACTAAGTGTTTGCATCGAAGCTGATACAAGGTGTCTGCCTGAAAATGTAAAGACCGCAAAGTTTTCTAACCTCACATGAAATAAACAAAAAAATAGATTAGATGGAAACAATGAAATATTATAAAAGAATCTATTTCCACTCACCTGTGTTGGATTAATTAATAGTGGTCCAGTATTTTCATGAATATAATCCATCATTCTTTGTTCTGCCTCAAGAATAAGTCCCGTATATGGTCTAATCATTGACCTTGCGAAGTTTGTTTCTAATGTTAATGAGGTGGCTGTTTTTCGGTATCTTGCGATTGGAAACTGAAAACGTCCAACTGTTGTATGTAAGTTATTCTGAATTAAAGTCGGAAAAGTAGTTGGGGCTTCTAATCTTAGGAGCGTTACCGTATTATTAGCCAGATTTAAATCAATCACAATAAAACCGCTCGCCGTTGAATCTAAGCTAACTGAGATTGAAGTATTTCTTTCCACAAAAATTCTTCTTCCATAAATCTGAACATAACCACTTCCAAAATTAATTGTATTATTACCCGCCGTAACTGAGAGTTCTTCCCCTAAGCCTTGAATAATTCCAGCTACTACCAGACCTGATAAATGAAAATTAATATCCGCATCATCTTTACTTGATACGGTCGCCCCATCAAAAGTAATTCTTCTTAACGCCATTCTTATTCTCCTTGTTCTTTAAAGAGTATCTTTAATTTTTCTGTGAGTTTGAGTCTGTGTTCTCCAAGACTTACAAAACAATCTAAAAGTGTCCCTGAAAATTCAAACCTGGTCACTAATGTTTTATAAACTTTATCTTCATGGATAAAAGTAATCTGATCTCCTAAGCGAACATTACTTAATGGTTCAAAACTAATATTACCCATGTAAATCTTAAAAGAGATATTATGTAAATAATCTTCTGTGATTAATTCTGTTTCGGCCATAGTCATTAAGTTTGGCACATCATCATCCCTATAAATATATTTATTCTCAATCACGTACTCATATCTGAGTGAATGATTAACATTATTGGTAACCGTATTATCAGTTAATAAAAAGAAGGTTCTGGTTAATCTCATTGTATTATTTTCAACGCTTGGTAAGAAGGTGACCTTATTTAATCTGCCTTTATTATCTTCACTTACTGCTAACTCTCTGATTGCTGGAAAGTTTGATTTGAGCACAAGTGCTCTTCGGATGTTAACCGCTACTATCCTTATGTGTGTTATGACTCCAGCGACAATTCCAAGCCTGGCTTCTAATCTAATCCCAAACCTTTTGTTAACTCTTTGATAAAAGTCTAGGAATGACTCGATTCCTTCATCCAATTCAATCATCTCACCTTCTACCATGCTTTCTGTAAAAATCCTTAAAAATGGCTTGTTTTGAAGGTTATCAACATTTCTTATAAATTCATTACTTATCAAGTTAAGTAAGTGTTCAGCTATGTTGCCACTTCTTGTGACTTTACGAATATCAAAGTTTAAACTTGAAACAAAATCTTCTGTGTTTATCCTAACCAATCCCACACTCGTGTGGTCAATTCCTGTTATTACTCCAATATAGAAGAACCTTCGCTCATGTAAAATCAAAATATCTCCTATTACCGAAGCTACGCTAGTAGCGTTGATTACGAAGTGACTATTTTGTCCGGTCACTGTATCAAGGATAATTGAATAATCATCTGAGAGGTCATAGACCCCTTTTTGTAAAAAAGATTGTTTACAGAATATTAATATTTTCATAAATTATCCCTGCACATTAGTGCTGTTAATTCCCTTCATATTCTTCAAAATAAGTAATGCTTAACTCACAACCACTTCTAACTCCACTATTAAATATTAATCTTGATTCACCCACTGGTAAGGTAATAAAGTTAGTACAGGTAAAATCTTGTAGCTGATAGATATCTTCATCATTTAAAGTTACCTTTGAGTCAGTTGATATACTGCTTACTATCAAATTACCAGTTGTATTTGGTGTTAAAATTCTTAAGGTCTGATTGATTTCATCTCCCACAAAAACTCTTAACTCTGGAATATTAAAATAACCACTAATAGTTATAATAGTTTCTGCTGGAAAATGCCCATTATTAATAACCGTTAGGTTACCTCCGCTTGGAGCTGCGTAAGTAAATGGATAAGGATGCGGAAATCTTTTTTCTGTTTGGCTTCCTTCAATTGGAAAGTCTAAATCAATCCTTCTTAACCAATGCGTTAACTTATCTAACCTTAAACTACACCTTAATGATTTAAAGGATAATTGCCCTTTAGTTATTTCTGTAAACTCAACATAACAATATTTCTCATCAACTGCCTTGTAATAGAGCTTTAGTTTCTTGGATTTATTTATATAGTTAATAAATGCATTGTAACCTTGATAACCATTTAAGAAAACAATATCTAAACCAATTCTTCCAACTACCGCTCTTCCTTCTAGCTTTTTATACTTCATTCCATAAGTCAAATAAACATTATCTCTAACTACTCCTAACCCTTCCATACTAACTATCAAAGTGTGCGTATCAAAAACATAAATATCTCCCTTTTCGTTATGCAACGTCAGTTGCCTCATTAGAAGTTTCCTCCTAAAGCTTTATTAATTGAATTGACATCAAAAGTTGGACTTGTCGTATTAACCGTCACATTATTGGTTGTGACGTTATTTGTCGTTCTATTTTCTCTATAGTTCTGATTCGGATCATCACTACCACCAAACAGATTACCAAAGAAATTTCCAATATTCTTAAAAACATTTCCAAAAAAATCTGCGACTTTACTGACATTATCAATAATCCATTTAAAGGCATCAATAATTTTTTCTAACACCCACATAATTGGTTCTAAAATATTAAAGACTACTTCTAGGGCTGGTGCTAAAATATCACCAAAGATATCACCAACCATTTGAACTAATGGTGCTAACGTACTAAAAACTTGAACTATTGCATTTAATACAACAGTTAGTGGTCTAAGCAATGTATTGATTAGTGGCGTTAATAAATTCATCAACATCGCAATCAGATCAATAAAGACCATCAAGATTAAAAGGATTGGTTCTAAAACCGCAAAAATAATTTTTAAAACCGGTTCTAATGCAGCAATCAAAACATTAATTAAGACTCCTAAAACAGTAACTACTACTTCAATGATGACTACTAATGCTCCTAAGATTGAGTTAAGTGGTTCTAAAATCGCACTTAACAGATTACCGATTACACCAATTATTTTTCCAACTACCTGAATCATGATATTAAGAATCTGAATAATCGGTGGTAAGATGGCTTTAATTAAAATCATCAGTTCAATGATTATCTGACCAATTAAACTAATAACTATTTCAATCACAGGCATTAATGCCTCAAATATTTTTATTACTTCTGTTAGCACCATGACTAATATCGGAACTAAATCATTTAAAAGTTCTAAAATAACTTCAATAATTTCTCCAAAGACACTTACCAGTGTCTCAACCACTTGGATTATTGAGTCTATAACCGGTTTCAATTGTGCCATTAACATGGCAATTAAATCACCTAAAGGTGATAATAACCCTACTAAGGCATCAATTATCTTTTTAATCAGTTCTCTAAAGCTTTCGCTTTTTATTAGAAGGTATGCCAATACCCCAACTATTCCAGCGATTGCTAGTTTACCAACAGAAAAGCCTTGAAAGAATTTTAAGAGCCAACCACCAGCCATTACCGCTTTTAGTGTTTTAATAATCGGTGCGAACTGTAACATGATCTTAATCAGTGGACCAATTGCAGCCAAGACTCCAAGCATGATTATAATTACTCTTCTTAAGGAATTAGATAAATTCCCCCACCAATCTACTACTTGTCTGATCGCTGGGACCACACGCTCCGTTAAGGTATCAACTACTATTTGTAGAATAGGGACAACCTGAACTCCGATTGTGACTGTTAAGTTAGATACACTTTGTCTTAACCTAGTTAAAGCATTACTAAACTCACTCGCTTTTTGGGCTTGTTCGGTTGTTGTAATACCTAAATTCCTTGCCTCCTCTCGGAGGTCTTTAATATCTTCTGAGCTTGAACGTAGTATTTCTGATAATTCTGTTCCAAGTCTCTCTCCAAAGATTTGATTCGCGATTGCTGTTCTCTCTGCTTGATCTTCAACGCCTGATAGGGCATCACGAATAATTAAGAAAGCATCTTCTGTTGACTTGCCAGCTAGCTGGTCTGATGATAAACCAAGTCTTTCTAATGTCTGATTATATTTCGCTCCTCCTTGAGTTAAATCTCCAAGGATAGAGTTAGTCCGCATAAAGGCTCTTTGTAAACTATTAGTCTCAACATTTAAAATTCTAGCCACATGATTTAATTCTTGATATGCCTCAACCGATAAATTAACACGTGATGCATTAGTAGCCATCTGGTTGGCATTTTGCATCGATTTAACAGTTAGAGCTGCTAGCGCTGATGCGGCCGCCACAATCGGTAGGGTTAAATACTTAGTGAAGTTAGATCCTAGCCTTTTTAGGCCTTCGATATTCACTCCACCGAGTTTTTTAATCTGATTTTCAGTTTCAAGTAATTCTTTATTAAGCTTATTGATATCTGTTTCTGTATACTGAACTGATCTTTGTAATCTGTTAAATTGTTCTTCTGAGATTGCGCCTAATTCTAAGGCTTTCTTTGCTTCCTCTAATCTTTTATTCTGAAGTTCTAATCTTTGTTTAGTCTGATCAATCAGTGAATTTAACTTATCTTGCTTTTCTTTCCATTTATCAAGATTATTAGAATCAAACTTTAAGGAATTATTGATTGCCTTAAGGTCTTTTTGTCCTTCTTTTAATTGGGTATTTACACCCTTTAGTTTTTGGTCAAGATCAGATGTATCTAAACCAATCTTAATGTTTAATCCTTTAACGGTTTCACCCATCACTTGACCTCCCTAACTATAATAGAAATCTATCAATATCTGCCTGAGTAGCTTTTCTTTCTCCACTCTCACCCTTTAACATCTTAATTTCAATTTCAACCATTTCAAAGTAAGTATCGATATCTATAAACTCTGAATCTTTAACTGATATCCCCATATGAGCTAGATTAATAATAATTGATGCCGTTATTGGAGCTAACGCTCCTTGCTCACCCTTATGAGTGCTAGCTCCTAACCCTTTTTTGTGTTATTAAACAACTCTGCGATTGTTTCAGCTAGTTTAGTCAGTTGATCTTCATTTGATAAAATATCAAAGCCAAACTCATTTAAAAATTCATCATAGCTTTTACTTGAAAATGGCTTATGCAACACATAAAATATCTTAAAGATTGTATCAATGACTTGACTAGTATCCTCACTTGCATCATTCTTTTTATCAAGAACTGCGATATCAGAAAATAATTCTGAACCAAACGTATTTTTATAACTGATGATTGTGAATAGTGATGATTTAAGACGGTAATCATTACCGCTAATATTAATTGTCTTTTCCATTTGTTTCTCCTTTGTAAAATGAACAATATCTACTTATCTTTTTATCAGTCAGCGTTAGCTGTCGCCTGGCTCTAAAGTTTGCGGCCTTCTTGTTAAAAACTCCTCATAGTTCTGATCATTCTTATGGGCTGTAATAAATGTAATCATTTCACTACCAACCTCAATCGGTTCAGCCACAATATCTAAAGTAATCGCGTTTGCTTCTGCAGATTCTCCTTTAGTTTTAGTTGCCTCATTAATTGGAACAATACTACATTTATAAAACCAGGTTCTTCGTGCTAGTTTATCACCTTGAAGTTCAAAACCTAGTGCAAATTTTTCTGTTTTAGCATTTGCGACCTCTATGATATTACCGTTAGACAATTCCCGATATCCTAGAATCTTAATCTTAAAATCATTATCTAGTTCTGTTAGTTTCAAGGTTACACTTCTTCCGGCATTCTGACTTAATACCGCAAACACCCTGTCATCTGCAAAAACTCTCTCACTTCCACCAATTACTTCATGTGATAACTCTTGGGCTCCATGTAGTCTTAATGGCAAATCATATTCAATTCGACTGTCTTCATCTGATAATTTTGCATAATAAACATTGGTTAATCCAAAACTTACCTTATTCATTTAACTTCATCCCTCCTTTAACTTAGCCAATCATACTAATATGATAGACTCTGTGTAAAATATAATCATCTACCGTAAAACTACTAATCATTTGATAAGGCACTTCGTGTTCACGTAATTTTCCTTCTAATTTATTTTGTAATTTTATTTCTTCAAGTTTAGTTACTAATGTGATTTGATAGGTTGTGACATTAATGTAATTATGATTATCCGCATTAATTCCTCTTTTATTTGTTTCTTGCCAAACTATAAAAGGTAAGTATGAGTTTGATACATTATCATAAAGATTATTTAAGTGATAAACATTCTTAGTTACTGTCCCTAAAATCTTTTTTATTGCCCCAACGCTAGTTGGCATGGGAGATTATCTTTTTGATGTCTTCTAACATCTTTGGGGTAAATTCCTCATAAGCAGGAATTAAGAAAGGTCTAGCCCTAACAAACTTACCACTAGTATGCATAAAGCCAAACTCAATTAAATGTACCAGTGGTCCTTTGGTTTGGGAGGAAATATAAATGGATTTACCAACTTTCGTTTTAATAAAGGAGTCCGCTAAGTGTGGTCCACCATTATCGCCTCTTGGCGCATTTTTCCTAATATACTCTAAAACTTCATCTGCACACCTTTCGACTCGCTTATTAATCTCTTCAAGTACGCTAGTACCATATTGTTGAATTAATTGATTAATATCATTTAATAAATTATCCATTAATAAAATCCTCCAGAGCTAGCGCTGCCTTTGATAGGTATAGTTCAATAAACTGGCCTAAATGATAAGTTCTTTCAACCTTAAAATATTCAGCTTTGATCTGAACAAATTTTTCATCATTATAAAGAAATGACACAACTAAAACTTTTCTTGTAATATTCAGTTTAGTTTGAACCGCTAACGCGGATTCGTTAGAGGTTAAGGATCTCCCAATTACGACAAGATCTCTTGATTCCTTAATAATGTACTTCGTACCCTTACGTTCTACTTTTAGTAGTTTTATTTTAATTTGCATGACTAATTGCCAGTTGATTTAAAATTGTATAAAAACTTTGTGGTAATTCTCTGACTGAACCATCACTCTTAAATCCAAAGAACGTCTTACAATACATTATCACTAACGTTGTCACAATCTCGCTTTTATTGATTATGTCGTTAGATACTCCAGTAGAGGAGATAAGACCCTTACATGCCTTAATAAGGGTCTTAATCTCTCCATCCGCAAATGTTTCTTCATCCGGTATTAATAAACTTCTTTTAACCTTAAGTAATAGGGTTGCCATCTTCATCATACTTTGGTTCATCTTTTTTCGAACCAGCGCTAGCTGCACCTTTGGCAATTCTCACGAATCCTTGATATCCAATAACATTTCCACCCATAAAGACTGATGCCTTAAAACCAATAATCCCTTGTCTGAACTTATAGTCAGTTGATTTAGCAATATCAATTGGTGAGAATATTGCGATCTCATAATTCTTTAATGCCCCATAAGCCATACAGTATGATCCTTCTTTAGTCTTAGGATTCGTTAGAGCATAACAGTTAGAGTTAATGATATAAGGTATTCCATCGATTGTTTGTTTAACATAATCAATTGAATGTAACTTTCTTCCATCTTTAGTTCTTAATCCTGCGAACGATCTAAGATCGTTTTTATTAAGAATTAGTGAGGCACCGCCTGTTTCAACATCTTCATCGGCTCCATAAGCAAAAATTATATCGTCAAGAGTATTCTCATTAATTTCACTAATCTTCAGATCATCACAATCTGCTAGCGCAACTGCTTCTTTTGAGAAAAGCCCAGTAAAGTTACTGGCACTACCATTACCTCTTAGTAATTCATGTGAGATTTTACGTTTTAAACTTAGTTTAATATTCTTAATAACTTCCGCATCATATTCAATCGCTGGTAGTTTTTCAACTTCCTCAGTAATTTCTGTATAAGCAGTTAGTTTACATTTTGTGATTGTGACATAACCAAACTCCGGTTCAACCTCTTTATAGTCTTCACCCTCTTTGGTATAGCCAGCCATTTCAGTTTGGGCTTTAACAAAGCTCTTCTGATAAGTCTCGCCACCTTTAAACTTAACTAAACTTACCTGATCGGCCAAATTAGAAACTTGGGCAAATGGATAAGGCGCAAGGGTTGTATTAACATGGTTAGGTAGTAAAATCTCATCTTGAGCAATCTTCACTACCCGACCCTCCTTTAACGCAACTCCTCTTTCTTCTAACTCTCCTGGCTTAATTTCATTCTTAGTCTCAACCACTAACGTAGTTGGGATAAATTTACCAGCCATTTGAAGTTTCTTATCGATTGTGGTGCGTTCCTTGATTAGTCCGTCAAGTTCGCTTTCTAACGTTTCTAAAGCTTCTAACTCCGCTGTCTCACATTCTGTTTGAATGGCTTTAATTCTTACTTCAATCTCTGATTTTCTTGTGTTTAAATTCATTTTAATTTTCTCCCTTTATCTTAATTCTTTTTCTTATGATCAGCTCACGATGTTTCGTATTCGCAAGTTCACTTTCCAGTTGTTTAGTCTCATTAGCCAATAATTCTAAACTCCTTGCATAAACACTTGTGCCATCATAAGCTGGCACATCTACAATTGATACGTCATGTAATCTATCAATTTTAAAAATTGTTCGAACCGGTATATCAGCACTTCTATCCCAGAATTGCTCTTTTACCGTAAATGCAAAGCTCATCTTATCCAAGAGACCTGCTCGAATCATTTTATAAATATCTCGATTAGATTGTGTATCAAGGAGCTCCGCTCTAATCATAAGTCCGATTTCATCAATCACTAACGTGAGTGATTTATTACGAGTTCTCGCAAGAATTAGAAAATTATTTTGGTGATTATACTTAAGAGGTACATCCTTCATATTAGCTTCAAGTAGTGCTAGGTTATTAATGATTTCCTTAAAGCCATGACTTTCAGTTCCGATTAGTGTTTCTTCATTAAATTTAATGGCATAACCCTCAATAATCATCTTATCTTCAGAAGTCGCTCTAATCTCAGCTATTCTTATTTCATTTTTCATCTTTGTTTGTGTTTCCATTATCTGTATTGTCCTCTCCCTCTTTTTTGTTAATATCTTGCCCAACCTGATATTTGTCAGCGTGTTTGGCATTAATAAAGTTTAAGCTCTGAATTCTCTTATCGCCACCTTCAATTGGCGCATATCCTAATACACCCCTTGATTCATTAACTGAAAATATTCCTAGTCCCATTAGTTTTTCAACCGCATTAATCTTTGAGCTCCAACTCGCATAATTTAATCTTTCGGCATAAAAGATAATTTGTTCACCATCTAATAATTTATTTGGTGTTAACATTGCCTTACTAAACGCATTTGACAAAAATATTGAAAGTGGTTCTAGCGTGTTTTCATAAAAGGCATTATATTCATTTTCATCATACTTTGAATTAAGGATCGCCTCACTTACTCCAAAGTAATTAAGAATTTTACCTTGGACAAAACTTAACGTTTCTTTATCAACTAGTTTTGGATCAACATTTAAAGATATATATTCAGCCTTTGTATCAACCGGTACAATCGATGAGCCTTTGATGTTATTATTTTGTTTTAAGGCTTCATCAAAGAGATCTTTTTGTTTCTGTTTATCTTTTTCTGATAACAAGCCATTCATCTTAAGCAGTCCCTTAATCTGAAAGCTAGAACGAATTGCATTCTCTAACCCTGCGAGCAGGTTCTCGTTTGTGTTAATGCTCTTTAAGAGTTGTTTGTGTGTACTTGTGGCACTATCACCACCAAAGAATTCATGTTTCTTATATAACCGCTTTAAATGAATTAACGATTCATAAGGTAATGTATAAGTTTCTCCATCACCAAACTTCATCTCTAAAAATAAGTTTTCTGACTCATCTTTCTTAACTTCAACTGATATGGGGTTTAAGGGGTAGAGACCCCTTAACTTATTCTTTTCATCATACATCTGATAAATGAAGGCATTGTTATTCATCAAAAGCAACGATATCACTTTATAAATAAATTCTGACACTGTCATGTATTCGTTAGGGTATTGAGTTAGTCTGAAATTGATTTCATCATTTATAATCTCAACCGATCCGTCTTTTTTCTGTTTAATATGTTTCGGTTTTAATTTAGAGATATGGGTTGCGATTCTATCTATACAGACTTCGGCTAAATCCGAATCTTCAATCCGATTACTTGATGAAAATAAAAACCCGCCATTTGAGGTGAATATTCCTAATTCTGTGTTACTTGTATGCTTATCTTTTTTCTTGCCAAACAGATTGAATATGTTCATGATTTCTCCTTCATTCATCAATCCTTTTTAATTTCAACGTTATTGTATCATTTAAGATTTAATTCTTTAGTTTGCTCACAGCATACAAAATAAAAAAACTATTCCTTCTTCAGAAATAGTCCTTATTTATATTTAGTTGATAATCATTGTTTAATCGAATATTTTAAAATTATTAGATAGCATGTTTTAATTAAATTATAATAAATTAAATTAGAAATATCATTTTTCAAAAATGCAGATATTTCTTTTTTTTCCTCTTTGCTTAGCAAATATTTTGAAATTTCCTCATATTCTATTATTTCTCCTTTTATAGATCTACTAACTAAACCACTAATTGTACTAACCATTAATGTCATAGAAACCCCTTTATTAAAATCTTCAGGGACTCTAAATTCCATAAAAGATTTTAAAATTAGTTTTTCACTTTTTTGCATAACTAACCTCCTGATTATTCATTATGGACTAAACCAGTAACTAAATTCAAATTTATCGTTCATAATTATCTTCTCCTTAGTACTCGTTCTATCATCTTTAATTACTTAATCAAACATCTGTAATGCATGTATAAATTTGTCGCTTAACATTTCCAAATCTAGACCTAGTAAATTGGGTTCATAATCTCCTTTCAGTCCTTTTTTCATCAATAAATTATTTAATTCACAAATAATTTTTTCCAACTCATCCTTATTTATTATATTTACTTTATATGAATTTCTTTCAAATTCAACAGGTAAGTTTTTAAAAATTTTACTTAACAAATTTAATTCCTTTCTGGAAACCACAATCCAAGCCATAATAATCCAACTCCAATTCTTCTACTCTTTTTATTTTTCGCCCATGCAGTGACAAGTTTACCTTTTTTATTTAAAACAACTACCGCATTTTTACCAAGGAATTTATATGTACTTCTAAAAAGTCCTCTTTTAGTAATGCTAATCGGTGCTCTCATTGTGTCCAATAAAGCTCTAGATGATACACCATGACCGTTCCTACTAATTACTTGATTAAGTCCGTGTCTAGTAAATCCTGTAATTTTATTTGGTGTAAATGCCAAATAACTTAAACTCCCACCAATAGCTGCTCCAATCAATGCACCGCTACCAAACCCTATCATGGCACCAGCAAGTATCCCATCAACACTCCAATCCGTTAAAGCTCCACCAATCAATGCACCAATCGCAGTTCCAACACCAGCTCCTATTAATGTCCCTTTAGCCGCACCTAAAACAGTCATTGCTAATAATCCTGTTCCTAGCCCTGCAGTTCCTATTGTAAGAACTACTATAGCAGATGCAAGCAGCACAGATCCTACAGCGACGCCAGTCCACCTAAGCCATCTTGGAGCAGTTCCATTTTCATCCACCATCATAACTGGATTATTGTTACAGTATACAAATAGATTAAGTCCACCAATTTTCTCTTTATTTAAATAATTTAAATCATCAGCGTTAACAAATCTTATCATATTAGGGTCATAATATCTAGTCTTTAAATAATAGTAATCGGTTTCAGAATCTAAATAATATCCTTTATACACAAATCTATTGATATTATTGATATTCTGATTATTAACCGTTCTTCCGACTATCTTACCCCAAGCATCATAACGATAGGATACTTGAATCTCACCTTGCTCATTTATTACATCTGTAATAATTCCTAGTAAATCTCTTACATAGAAAAAGTTTTGATTTCCAAATTCAAAACCTACCAATAATCCTCTTTCATTATAATGATAGTTTATTATATATGACGATGTTTCTCTTATTATATCCGAACCATTAAAGTGATATCTAGTTATTTGCCCATTCGCAAACTTCATAGTTCTGATTCCAGCTTCATTATACTCATATCTAATATTATTATTGATGCCCATCAGTCTTCTTCCTCGCCACTGGAAGACTCTATTTCCGATACTAGATGGATTACCTGCATAAGCACTATCATAATTAATTTCAGTTTCTTTATCAAAAACTTTATCAATAATTTTAACTAATCGATCAGGCCATATTGGATCATATTGATATAAATAACTTTCTATTGGTTGTGACCCACCTAACTCAAATATTTTTTTGGTGTGAATATTTCCATTTCCAACATATGTATACCTTGTTTCAATGCCCGCAGAATCTTCCTCTCTTATTAGTCGTGATAAATAATCATACTCAAATCTTTGATAAGAATTTCTATTTTGCATCAATGTTACATTACCTAACTTATCATACTCATATTGAATTTCATCTCCATTAGAACGTTTAATGTGATTGACTTGAAGCGAGGTTGTTGAGTCACCCGAGGTTGGGACTGTATAATTAAACTCTGAGATAAATTCTCTTCTTCCGGTATTAATTACTTCCTTTGTCGCTCGACCTAAAACATCCACATGCGTTTTCACACTGGCATAAGGATTATTATTTAGTATCGCTGAGATAAAGGAAGTTCTTGGTAAATATGGTGTAAAGGTTAACATCTCTAGTTGACCATTTAACCAATTACTTGAATCACCATTATTAGTTATGCTTGCTCCTACATTAGTCTGCATATTCTCATAATTCATAATATCTTTGACTGTTAATTCATGGTTATTAATTCGCATTGTAAATGTTGTTTGATTCCAAGTTAAAAATACTGTATGCCAAACATTATTCTGACAAATAAATCCAGCTAGATCTTCTCTTTCAAATGTTGTATACAACCTTAATGTATTATCAGGATTTAAACTTATTCCAAAAATATTATTTTCGTTACGATTCTCAAAAATAACCCTTTGATTTCCACCAGCTAATATTGGTTTAAATCTAATACTTAAAGAGCCCTTTTCTCTGATATCAAACTTATATGCAAGCGATGATCGATTAGCCGCCAAACTTCTTGATCCATCATAACTACCATATACATGTCTTTGATTCACTACGTCATATTCAAATAATCTTAACTTATCTACACTAAATCCAGGCTCAACATCCACATGCATAATTGGATTTACTCCAAGTTTTGAAGTTAATGTTCCATTTAAACTTACTGTATGAAAACCATTATAAATTGCGTTTCTTTCAAATTGCACTCCTGATTTAGGGGTCATATTTTTTCTTAACTCTAGAGTTCTTGTTAATTGATGAGCTATCGCCCCAAAACTTTGAGTATTATGTATTGTAGCTCCAATTCCTAACATAAAAATATTAGTTCTTAACAATCCTCTGCCATCTCGGCCTATTGCCATATGGTTTAGTTCTCTTGAGTTGATTGTTGTTGCTTGTAATGTGACAGACTCATTGTCTACTTGTAATAAAATATTTCCGCCTCTTATATTTAAACCAATAAAATACCAATTCTTAGTTTTTCTGATTCTAATTTCATTTGATGTAATTGAATTACCATTGGCTGGAGTCCACCTTACTCTAAATGTGTAATAATTATTGACTAGTCTTGTGATTATGCTTACTCTTAAATTAGATGAATTACTAAGTCTTAAAAACTGCTCCTCTGCAGTTAAATTCTGAAACTTAAAATATCCATAAATTGCTTTATTATTATCAAATCTTACACGCCAAGTTCTAATAGCTTCCTGATTATCAATATTCCATCTAGTACTCATGACAGTATTTAATGAATAACTTATGGTGTTTCTGATTATATTAAAGTCTGCACCTATTTCATTATTGAATATTATTTCTTTTGGAAGCAGCTCATTAGGTTTAAATCCATTAACTCCTAATAATGAATCATCATAGGTTGAAATATCATCATCAGTAAATGTCCTTAGCATGCGTTCTCTAATTCCTGAACTATTATAACCTGCATACTCATTAGTATATTCATAATCATAACTTCTGACCGCTCCACCGCCAAGGTTATAACTAAATTTCTGTAAATTATTTAAGTTATCATATTCATACCCTAAAACATTGATCCCATTTACTTCCTTAATTAAATTTCCAGCATTATCATATGAGAAATATTTCTGTGCATTATTCGCATCAATTCTAATTACTTGATTCTTTTCATTATAGTGATATTCGGCTATAATAATATTTCCAAAAGTAATTCTTTTAATTTGATTATTATCATTATAAGTAAAGCTAAAAGCCTCATTTGGGTTTTCGCCAAATGTTTGTCTTGTCATTACTCCTGAATTGATTCCACCAAATAACCTATCATAAGAATAGGTCGCAAGTACAATATTATTTGCTAAAACACGAGTTACTTTACCACACTCATCATATTCAAATTGATAATGAACTCCATTTTCTGCAGTAATTGATTTTAGCGATAAGTCATCATTATAATCAAATTTATTTAACGCAATTTCATTTCCATCAGTTTGACTAATCATTGTAATATTTCCATGACTATCATAAGTAAAATTACTTATTGCTTCATTAGCATTAGTTTCTCTGATTACTCTTCCTAAATTATCATAAGACATTAATGTCTGGTTACCAAATTCATCATTCTGCTTAATTAGTTGATTTCTATTATCATATTCTTGTTTTAACTTTATAATACCAATACTTGATTGTATTCTTGTACCAATCACATTATTGTTTCTATCATAAGAGAAACGAACAATATTCCTATTATGATCATGGATATCACTTAATCTTCTATTTCCATCATAAATAAACTTTGTTATATTTCCCGCATTATCTGCTATTCTAGTAACTTTATCCTCAACATCATATGATAATGTACTTCTTGTGTCAGCCGTTTGAGCTAGTGTTAAGACATTTCCTTTTTTATCATATTCATAATATGAACCCACATTACTCTGAAATAACTGAACACCAGCTATTAGTAACGGGGCGTCACCGATGTAACTATATTCGATCATTATTTGATTATATTTCCTTGTTGGCATGACTTTATTAATTATCATCTGCCATTCTTTTGTTTGATCAGTTATATCAAAAGTAAAGTTTTCCCATGAATTTCCATGAAATCCAACTCTAATTTGAGCTAATCTTGCTTGATTGATATCTCCTCTTATCCAGCTAACCAAACTAATCTCTTCATTAGCATTTCCTGACACTAAAATCCTTTGGAGTATTGATTGTCTTGTTTGTGCTGCATTAAATTGAAAAGCTCTTCTTCCAAGTGCATTGTCTAATGGAGCTGAATTATGAATATTAACCGTTTGTCCAAAGTTAGACATTGAGAATAGCGATCTTTCCCATCCACGCGGAAAATTGTTAGTTGAATATTTAAAGAATCCATTATTTACTAAGTTAGTTTTTGAAGTTTCAGTAACTTTTGTCTGAAAGTTATCAAAGTAAACAAATCCGCTTAAAATCTGACTACAATCAATTTCAATTGTTACAACCATATCATCATTTGGTATGTTTATATTATTAATTTCATACTTAGTCCAATGAAATCTTCCTGGCAGTGAATTGACGCTGGGATTATCTAAATTAGCATTATGTAAATTAACTCTAACAATAAAATCTTGCATAGCATGAACACGCCTAGAGAAAAATGATAGATTGTAGTTCCCTCTATTAAGTCTGATTATTTGTCTAATAATATTACTAGAACCTACACACTTTACTTTTAAAATCTGTCTACCTGAAAGTCCTCCAGTTGTAATATTAACCAAATTAGGATTATTTGCTTGCCAGGCAAAAAATCTTGGTTCATTATATAGTGAATCAATATCTAAATTATATGGATCAACTACATCAAAACTATGATTTAAAACCTCTGTCGATGAATGCTCTATTACAGTTGAATTTGAGTTTAACACCATACGACCTGTCCAATCATCTGTTGTTTGATAACTGGTTGCGATCGCATTTAAATTTTCATCTACTTTCTGAATGACTAATCCATAGCGATTATAATAATGGAAAATAGACTTACCACTGAAGTCTTTGATTTGAATTGATGAATCATGATTTCTAAAAACAAATAACATCCACTCACCATCTCTTGATGGATTAAATGTCTGATTGCTTACTCTTGAAATTCTTCCAACCATATAAGTAAATGATGTTGCGATATTTTCTTTAAGACTTACTACTCTTATTATATTTGCACTACTATTATATAAATACTCTGCGGTAAATAATGTTTTAAATGGCGATTCATTACCTGAATGATATCCATTTTCATCACCCCAAGTTAAAACATCAATTAGATTAATTCTTTGTAAGGTGTGAACTCCATCATAAATAAATAATAATCTTTTGTTTTCATTCATGAAGTTAACTATCTCAAGAAAGTTATTCTGATTATAAAGCAAATGTATTGTATGACCATCTGCAATTATGGTTCGAATTCTATTATTTTCACTCAAAAAAGAAATGTTGACTCCATCACTTCTATTTATACTTCTCATTAAACCATTACTAAACATTTCCATCCGATTCTGCTCTTTATCAATTATTGTTAAAATGTTTCCATTAACTTCTATATATGAATGATCATTTAAGTTAACGTAAACATCATTATGACTCGTTGTAATATTAAATTTCTCTTTAGCAGTTACACTCCAAACTTTCTGATACTGATTTACCGTCTGATCCGCACTTACAATTGTGATTCGATTATTCATTATAGATACACCGTAATCAAAACTCATTCGCCATCCAAGTGGTAAGCTCTTTGTCTCAACAACATTAACTCTTGGTCTTCTATGTGTATTAAAAGCTCCTATATTAATAGGTGCTCTTACGGAAGCAGTCGAAAACCCTTCAAAAAATTGAGTCACGCTACCTGTAAAGTTATTAACAAGACTTGTTCCTGCGAATCCGGTATCAAAATCACTTAAATCTTGATTGCTTGAAACCCCTGTATGACAAGCCTCCTCAATTGTAAGCATTGGATACGTGCCCCAATCATGAACAAAGAAAGACGTTCTTAACCATGTACTTTGAGTTGCTTCTACACTGATTATTGTAGTTCTACTTCTTTGTCCCTGCCACAACAGAGCAACATCTGTTAAATCAAATTCCGCAAAATAAGGTACTTCATTAAGATTACCAGTACTTCTTCTTGTAATCCTATGTTCAGCGATAACTTCACTATTAACAATATTTGTATTATGATTTATATTTCCTGTAATGTTATTTGTTACTCTTCTAATTCTAATTACTGTTCCATTTTGACCACGATCTACCAATAATCTCAGTTTCATACTAGCAATTAAATCAAGTTGGTCTAATGCTAAGTCATTTATTCTTATATACATAAATCGACCTGAGTTAATTTCAGGACTTGGTACGTTTATTCTTGTATCATTTGATACGAAGTTAATCGTTTCTAAATTAAATCCCGCTAAATTAGTTGTTCTTTGTATCATAGTTTTCCCCTTTTATTTAAAAACAAAAGCCATTAGTACAAGATATATACCAATAGCTTTCATTAATGCATTTTTATTAGATCATCAATTTACCATTTGGTTCGTTAACGCAATAAACAATACTTCTTTAATTCTTATTTGTTTTTTTATTATATCATAATTTAACATTTTTTGCATTTTTTTCGTTCGACAGTTAAAGTAAAAAGTCACTAGCTTAAACTAATGACTCTTATATTTTATCGTATTTAACTAAACCATAACGATGGTGAAACCCTACCATTAACTTCAAACCAAATTGTAAATCCACTCCAATAATCACTTGGATTAGGAATCATAAAAGTTTGACCTTGAAGTAACTTAGATCTTAGAATATAAGTAAATGAATCTCCATCTCCTGACCCTTCATAGGAAATCCATACATTAACTGCAAAGGTATTATTATTTAGTATTGTTCTATTCCCTGTAAATACTGGTGCATTTGGAATAACTGGTGGTGGATTAATGCTATTACTCATGCTTATTCGCGATGACATCATTCCATTTATTTCAAACCATACTTCAACATCCCCTCTATGAAAATACTCTTGCGGAATATTTAATGTGTTATTTGAAGGTAAGCTTCTATGTATTATTGTTGATTGCCAATCATTATCACCTGACGCCTGATATCTAATCCATACATCTACAATCCAAGAGTTATTATTTCTTATTTGTCTACCACTCACTATAGTTGGAGTAATCACATTTATCGGACTAACTATATCACAGATTTGGCAAACTCTTACATTTCCTATAATTATAAAATTGTGGATACAATTCAGACCATTAAATCTTACCTGCCTATTATGTGGATTCCAATGTTGATGCCAACCTGCTGGAGTTGCTGACCTACCTCTAACATCAAAAATTGCATTACCAATATTAGAGAAAGCAAATGCTCCTATATTTAGCACATTGACAGGAATTTCTATGTTATCTCTCAAATAAGGATTGTTTGCAAAAGCACTGCTTCCAATAGTAGTTATTGTATTTGGGATATTAAGACTTGAAAATCTTCGGTTAGCAAAAGCATTACTTCCAACTTCTGTAACTGTCCGACCATTTAATGTTGATGGAATAGTCATATTTGCTCTAGGATTAATATTCAAAGAGTCAATTCTAAGATTATTTCCCGCTAATGGCGTAGTGTTATACATATCATTTGTTATTGGGGTTACATTTAAATCATTCATGATATGAGACATACGACATGCATATCCAAAACGCATCATTAAATTATCAATTGATGCAAAATGTAATCCTATTAAATATAAGGAATCTGCTCCAACAATATAAACTGGTCCTCCACTATCTCCATTCATACCAGGTTCTGAATACCTAAAGGTATTTCTGATAGTTGTTGTACCATTAAAAGCTAACTGCATTGTTACATTTGAATTATTAATACGATCAAAAGTAATTCCTGTCACTCGACCAACTCTCATTATAGGAGCCCCAGTTATAATTTGACTATCTCTTCCTATTCTCACATTAGTAAAGGTTTGATGTCCATGTCGAACATGCGGAGTATGTGACCACCCATCTTGATCAGTAAATGGAGTAAACGATGCATCAATAGACCCTCCCACTTGACCACGTTCTGCAATGCCTAAAACAAGATTACTATGTACAAGTCCATGTCCTACTCTAGTAACATGATAATTTGTTAGAACTCCAACCCTACCAGTCATATTGCACATTACATTAGCACCGACTGTTCCTCCGATGTGATCTCCTGCATAAACCGGTCGTGATTTCGGATTAATCACACCATCTTGGTCAACTATAAAATCTATTGCAGATTCACTATATAAATTATTTGCTTGTAAAGTTCTAATAATTTGTTCTAAAAAGCTATAAGAATTTAAATAGACCAACACTTGATTAGTTTCTTCCGATATAGCAAGAGTAAAAATACCATAATAATCCATTTTAGAAACTAATAATTCTTTAATGTTATTCAAATGATTATAAGAATAATTAAAAGAATTAATAATAATATCATTGCTTAATTGTCTAACCGGTGCTGTAAATGGCATTATATAATTATTTGAGATGCCAACATTTAAATTTCCTTCTTCATCAATCCAAATACCAGCGAACTCTTCATTATATGACTCTTGTAAGCCACCTCTAGTTAATGGTGAATTCGTTTGAAATTTACTTAGAGTATGATCAATTAAATCCATACTCCTACTAATATTTTCTAAATAGATTGCAGAGAAATTTTCATTTTTGGCAATTTCCATTTCATCTAAAGAACTTGAATATCCATAGATTGTACTCACAATTGATATTAAACCGAATACTATAAATAATAGTATTGCTGATGATATTTTTTTCTTCATTAAATTATCCCCTTATTCTAATTGATATTGCTCTTGGAATTAATATAATACGTTCAGTAAAGTCTTCTCCCATATAAAAGTTAACTTCAATGCCTGCTCTAATTTGATTATGTTGAACAAAATTTCCATCCCAAAATTCATTCCACCTTTCAATTGAAAGCATTTGTGTGTTTCTTACTATCTCATTTGAGCCAATAATTAATTCATTTGACGGTCCATCTTCTTGCTGTGATAGTCCTACATCATGCATTCCTGGATAAAGAGCCATAAAGAAGATATCACTTAATGAAGTTGATTCAATATTAATTGTTTTAATACGAATATCTTCTCCACTTAGATTCTCTAATATTGCTGTCATTTCAATGATATCTTTCATATTTGCCCTAGTTTTATCTACAGATATTGTTAGTCTGAAATCCTCATTTCTAGTCTCGCTGGAACTAGGGGCACATGCAACTAATGCACCTAATAAAATTATTAAAATAAATATTCCAAGTTTTTTCATCTTTTCCCTCCTATTAGTAATCTCAATTTAATTAGAGTATACCATATATTATGAGAAAGTACTTCTTTATTAATATTATAGCATGTTCCAAGAATCTTTTAAATTCCTAATCGGTCGACAATTTTCGACAGTCAAAATTTTCAACTTCACCTTTAAACTATATTAACCAAAAAGATTTTATCAAGGCTGTTTTTTATGACTGCATCCCTTCATATTCTTGTTTATAACGGTTTAATACTGCATAGGCGATGATTAGTGCTACTGCCCCATCAATCCTCTTAAACTTGCTGCCAAGTTTTGAGGGTTGGATGTTACCATTGATATCTACTTTTGCCTGTGTATTGGCTAAGTTCCATTTCATTATTGGATGATTGTTATAATTAACAAGTTTGTTTTTAAGGTCTGCTTCGAGCTGCTTCATTGGCTCACTTAATGAATAGATTCCTTGCCTCACCTTTTCTAATGTAAAGCCCGCATCTTCCATCTCTTTAACCCAGTATAATGAGTTCCACGGATCATAACCAATCCATAATGGTCTGACTTGGTGGCCTCTAATCATTTCCACAAACCACTTGGTAACTAACGAGAAGTCGTTTTGCGAGCCTTGGGTCACTGTGATTAGTCCTTGAGCTACCCAAGTATCATAAGGAGCCGCATCTTCCTCTTTTCTTTTTTCAATGACTTCACTTGGCATGAAGTACTGCATTAAAACGTGTTTAATTCCGTTTTTAACGATGAGTAAGATTGCGACTGTCAGATCTGTCGTATTAGATAAATCAACGCCACCAATGGCGTAATTATCTTGAACCTCTTTTATCTTAAATTTAGCTGGATTATCTAAGTCTCTGAATTCTAACCAAGCACCTTGGTCTGTTTGCTTAACATTAAAGTCCTTACATAACATTGTCACTTTAATTGCGTGATCATTTTTAGATTTATTCATAATGTCTTCTAAATAGGAAATTAGTTTTACTGATCCTAATGATGGGTTACTTTTCTGCCAACTTCGTTGGTCTTGATAGATTTCTTCAATTGAATCTTGGGTGTATAACCATGGTAATACCCTCTCATCGGTAATTTCTCCCTTAATCAGTTTACGACAATAAATTAACTTCTGATCCAGGAAGCCTTGAGTAACTACTCCTTCAGTTGTAATAATAAAAATTAACGGTTCTAATTTGGTCGATTGACTTTGTTTAATCGCATCATATACTTTTGAATCGGTCATCTCATGAACCTCATCAATACAACCAACCTCAATATTAAAACCATCTTTGTTTCTACTTTGAGCTGAGAGTTTCTTAATCTTGTTTTTATTCTTTGGCGAATAAATGAAGAAAATATTTTTCTTAGAATACTTTTCATTCCTCAGGGTCTTCGACCCTTCACGCATATTGTTTATCTCTTCAAAAAGAATTGATGCCTGATCATTCGTGTTTGATGCACAAACAATGTCTGTTCCACCACTTGATAAAAAGAATTCAGCTAGGTCAATTCCTGCGATAAACGTCGTTTTACCGTTCTTTCTCGCAACTAGCAATACTACTTCATTAAATCTACGAAGGCCGCTTGTTGCGCATTTAAAGCCGTAAGCAGTCTGTAATAATGCTTTTTCCCATAACTCTAATAAGAATGGTTGACCATTGAATGGACTCTTTGTATGCTTACAGAATGTTTCAATAAAATTGATTCGCATTAAACCAGGCTTTGGGTCAAATGTAAATTTAGGATTACTTAATTCAGCTATCAAAAAATCAAGTTGGCTTTTTAATTCTTTACCAACTATAATGTTTCCTTTTTCAATTTCTTGATAATACTCAATTAAATAATTCTCCATTAATTACCCCTTCATTTTATTTAAAAACATTTCTAACTCATCACCACCATCATCAGATACTTTTCCGATAATAGTGTTGATACTCTTCATAACACTTACTAAGGTTGTTAAACCCTTTGAATATAGTTTTGAGGCTTCTGTTTGTTTTTGTCTTCCGTTTTTATTGATTTGAATTGAACCATGAATCTTAATCTGTTCCTGTAAGACATCAATTTCACAAAGCAAAAAAGAAGCTTGCTTAGCAAGTTCATCAACTAAGCACCTCTTAGAGGCTTCAAACTTCTCTATTCCCAGTTCAACTCTAAGCTTCTCATAAATTTCTGATACATCTTTAATGTTACTCAATCCTCATCTCTGTTTAACATTCCAACCGGAATCATCAGTACCTCACCAGGCAGCTCTTTGTCTGATAATTTCTCAAATAATTTATTCTTTGGTAATCGTTTCATCTTTCCATTTGATTTGTATACCAGCACACTGCTCATAAATGTCGTGATGTAGACTTCAACGTTTCCACCCAGTGTTTCTTGTAGATCTTCTAGTTTGAAGAATTCTTTCTTTGGTCTGACTGTTTGGATTGTTTCATTAGCTTTGAATAACAGTGCATACTTTGGCGATTGGTATCCTTGGTATAGTCTTACTGGCATTACGATTGTTTGATTACAAGCTTCGCAGCATACATCTCCTTTGAAGGGGTGAGGATTACAGTCGTATCCTACAATTTTTGTCTCACATATAGAGCATATTTTATTCATTATTTCTTCTCCTTTTTTGGCTTCTTTAAACCATTAACAACATTATACCGCTAAGAATTTATAAGTCTACTAATACAAGACTTAAAGAGTTTAAAGCCAACTAATAACATATCTTATACACAACTAATTCTCAAACCAAAAAGAAGGAACTTAAGTTTTATCAAGTTCTTCTTTTATTTATCAGTTGCACCCTTTATTATTCAGGTCTTTCAAAGATTGCTTGTGGGCATAATAAGATATCACCTATTAGTTTTATTTGGAATAACTTTTCAAACCACGTATTGATTGGCAATCTCTTTAACAACCCTTCTTGGTTGCACACAATCAATTTCTCTTTATATGGCGTTGGGTATATTTGAATTAGTCCATTTACACATTTTTGTATCTCTTCTAGTATGAAGTGTTCATCTTTTGGTCTAATTACTTCAACCGTTCCTTCTGTTTTAAATAACAATGCATGTTTAGGACTTTCGTTTTCGAGGAACATCTTCAGTGGCATTATCTTATTCATACATTTACTACAAAATGTTTTTCCATCAAATACTTCTGACTTTATTGCATCTTCCATTATTGACTTTTCACAAAGTGAACAAATTTCTTTATTTGGATCTTCATTAATTTTTTCATCTGTATTATAGAAGTCTAATTTTACTTCTACACTACCAGTTTCATTTAATTCTCTTATAAGATGCCAAATCATATCACCAAAATCATCTTCCAACTCACAATCACCTTGCATGATTACTTGTTTGGAATTTTGTGTTACACTCATTTTGAATTTAATTGAGCCTACATATTCAGATTTATCTATGCTTATAACACATTCACCTAATTGCTTACTTAAATCTCTATGGTGTTTTATTTTAAAGTCCGTTTTAATTTTTTCGGCAAATTTAATCAAATTCTCTGCCTTTCTTCCAATAATGTATTGCCTTTTATTAATCAAAATATCTCTTTTTTCAACTAGTCTTTTGATTAACTCTTCATTTAACTTACTCATTTGCTATCTCCTCATAAATAATTGTTATTTTCACACTTTCTCCTTGTATAAATGTTGGCAAAAATTGTGTTTCAATAATCTTCATGATATCAAAAGCTTCAGCACACTCTCCTTTTGTCATTGTTATTTCTGATTCTTGTACTGCCATTATTGAATAATTAATCCTATTATTTGTTTCCATTTTATCTCTCCTTTTGGACCCTTTTGGATCTTAATCAAAAGTATACCGCAAACAATTTTTAAGTCTATCATTTTATTCTCATTAAGCTAAGAAAAGCAACTAACTTATCCTTTGTGTTAGTTCTTATCTGTTAAATCTATCTCGGTAGTTTCTATCGTTTCTCCTGTATAGAAATCTACCTCAACCATTGTTACTTTTCTGAGCTTAATCATTGTGTCGATAAAATCTATCGTGATTGTTTTTCTTTCTGATCTGTCCCAACCCCTTGTGGACTTCAAAATCATCTCACCAAACTCACCCTCTGAACAACATTCTCCTTTGATGATTTTTGATTTTGTTCCTTGCTTGATTTTGATTCTGTATTTAATCATTTCTGTTTCATCTGAGTCTTTATAACTGATAACACATTCTTTGGCATATTCACTAAGTTCTTTGTAATGTTTTACCTCGAACCCTATTTTCACTTCTTTTGAGAATGCTAGGATATTTTCCGCTTTAGTCCCAATCACAAAGTGTTTGTCATAGATTATAATTTCTCTTTTCTCAATGAGTTCTTTTATTAATTCCTCAGTTTCCTTATTCATCCTTAACCTCATCATAAATAATTTTTATTTTTGTTTTCTGTCCTTTTATTAACTTTGGTATTATGTTTTTTTCAATAATTTCCATAACCTCACCCACACTATCACATTCCCCTCTTCCAAATGTCGTTCCTGATATTTGTTCTGCTTCAAATACATAACTAATTTTGTTCTTTTTTTCCATAATAATTTCCTCCTTTTTCGACTTTTCTAAGCCGTTAACAACATTATACCGCTAAGAATTTATAAGTCTACTAATACAAGACTTAAAGATTTTAAAGCCCACTAATAACACATAACATACATAAATCCTAACCAAAAAGCAACCAATAGCTCTTTAAGCTATTTGATGCTTTGTTTAAACTACTTTATTGGGTTACCATGAAAGTCAAGTGGATTGCCCTTCTCATCTACTCTTCTTAGTAATTTCCGATTCTCAGAACTAATTGTTGTATCAATGAATTTGATTGTGACAGTTTTCTTTTCTGCTCTGTTCCAATCCTTCGTTTCTTCCCAAATCATTTGTCCGAACTCTTCCTCTGACTGACATTCACCATATATTTCTTTTGATTTTGAACCTTGCTTGATTGTTAGTTCGAATTTGGTACTAGTTGCTTGTTCAGGATGTTCATAGCTGATGATGCATTCGCCGTGGAGTTTGCTAAACTCTTGGTGATGTGTTACTTTGAATCCTGATTTTACTGTTTTAGTGAATTCTAGAATCATTTCTGCTTTTTGCCCGATCACATAGTGTCGGCCATTTCTGATAATCTCACGACTCTCTTTTAATTCGGCCATAAGCTTATCAACTTCATGAATTTCTTGTTTCTCTGATTCTTGTTTTTTTATCATTTCGTTTCTCCTTCTTAAGCCCTTGTGGCTGTTACTAAAACAATACCGCAAACAATTTATAAGTCAACTAATATCGCATTAATTAAAGGTCTGCGGCAAAAACCAGTCAAGCATAACCCAGAATGTGCATTTGGAGTGCGTGGATTTGCCCGAAGTGGGCAGGTCTTTGCGTTGGGGGATTGCGGTTGAGCAAAGCCCGTTTGCGTTCCCCCTTTGCCAGTCTCTTGATTACTTTGCCGCATACTTAGATTGTATAATAAGTCATCAGTATTTTTGGTTTGCTGAGAGCATACAATTTTAATTTTTTTTCATAATTTTATGCAGAAATTCTGTTGTGTTTCAAATAGTCAAATTTCAATCTAGTTTTTAGCTTAGCTTTTGGCTTAACTATCACGTTTTTTGCACCTTTATAGTAAATTCTGAAACTGTACCCTTAGGGGGTGCAGTTTAGCGATGAAATCTTACCATTTTGAGGTCAAAAAAGGACTCCAACAGGAATCCATTTTTTCAAAAAAGTGAGGCCGCGTATTTCAGAGGTTGGGCTTTCGGTGTGGTGAAAATGAAAAAAAATGAACAGCCTGGGGGGCTATTCATAAATCTTAATTTCAATTTAATGTACTCAATTTCGAATATATTATAATTGCGAAAATAGTATTTTCGCAATCTCATTCTTCGTAGTGACTTATCCAAACCTAACCGTATCTAATTCGATACGGTTAATGGAATTGCCTATTTCAACCTCGATCTTTATTATTAATTATTCAGGAAAGTTTTATTTTTTCTTCTTACCCTTCGTTTTGTGCGGCTTTCCCTCAAGTAATTCATAAGTCTTCATGACCGTATCAAGGAAATCCATTTCTGCCTGTGTTAATTCCTCAGCTGATTTCTTAATATATTTGTCATATTCATTAGATGCAATTTTAGTTGCTTCTTCATGTGATACTTCTCCTGCCGCACTTAGTGTCGGTTTTTCTCGATAAACAATAAATCTTTCTAACTCCTTAACCCAATCACTCATATACATTATTTCTTGATCATAGGCTTTCATTTCTGCTATTTCTAAATAGGCAGATACCATTAAATTTAATTGCTTTATTTCATTTTCATTCAAATAATTTTTCGCAATTAATACTTCATTTTTGTTCGGTCTTAATCCTTTGAATGCCTGCAGACCCATGAAAGGTGACTCAGAGTTCGCTCTAGATGCTATTAGTTCTGCTGCTGTGTGTTGATGAACTGCAAAGTGAAGTTTATTTTGCATTATCTTAAAGAATTCAATTGCAACTTCTGACTTTGGATTATAGTCAATACTGGTTGCGAATAAGTCTAAGACTTGTCGGTAAAACACTTTTTCGCTAGAACGTATATCACGGATCCTATCAAGAAGTTCTTTGAAGTATGTTCCACCACCTGCATTCTTCAACAACTCGTCATTCATCACAAATCCTTTTTGCATATATTCCTTTAATATTGAAGTTGCCCATTTTCTAAAATGAATTCCTCGATGGGATTTTACACGATAACCAATTGCAATAATCATTTCCAGATTATAGTATTCAATGTCACGGCTCACCTGACGGCTACCTTCGTTTTGAACTGTTGCATATTTTGCAACAGTTGCCAGATCATCCAATTCGCCATCTTGAAAAATACTTTTTATATGCCTTGAAATAGTAGATTTATCACGTTGGAAAAGGTTCGCTATTTTATCTAAGGGAAGCCAGATATTGTCATCATCAAAAAAAGTTTCTACTTTTGTTTTTCCATCTTCTGTCTGATATATTAAAATATCATTTTTCTTTTTTGATTTTGACACAATAATCGCTCCCTTAATGCTTCTTTACGTGCAAGTATTATAACACTTTCTATTATATTTTCAACATTAACATTACGTATTCAATATCAATTTAACAGACAATGTCTGTTAAATTAAAAAGTAATAACTAAAATTAGCCTTCCTTTCTTTAATCAGATATAGAATTATAAAATATTCAGAATGGTTTCAACTGTCCATTATGATCAAACTCAATAGTCCTTTTACCATCTAACTCTCTATGTATTTGCTTATGACAATTCTTACACACGGCCATCAGATTATCATTACCTAATCTTATTTCAATGTCATTATAATTTTGGTCAGTCAATGGAATAATATGATGTACCGTTTCCGCAACTCCGCCACATCTTTCACATTTAAAGTTTTGTTCTTGAAGTTTATAATCTCTTGCATTAAACCATGCTTTAGAGTTATAAAAGTTTTGAAGTTGCTTACTCTTCGCCATCCTCTAATACCTGATCCATTGCTTCTAAAAGTTCTTCTTCTCTATCGGTATGTTCCCATGGATGCTGGTTACTAATTCCAACATGTCCATATTCAGCCAATGATCCAAACTTTTCAAAAGTCATAAATGCATATTTAATAGTTTTAGGTTTAAGGTCGAATACTTTCTTGATAACTTCTAATAAAGTCGCATCTTCTGATTGGGTTCTGTCAGTTTTAATTGAGATACTAACAGGATCCGCAACTCCTATCGCATAAGCTATCCCAATCTCACAGTATTTAACTAAGAAAGTTTTGACAATATTCTTTGCGATATACCTCGCATAGTATGCGGCTGAACGGTCAACCTTAGATAAATCCTTACCACTCCAAGCCCCACCACCATGTAAGGCAAGTCCACCATAACTATCACATTGTAGTTTTCTTCCAGTCAGTCCACTATCTGCATACGGACCACCTTTAACAAATTCTCCGGTCGGATTAATTAGCACTTTCGTGCTTTCGTTAAGATACTTTGATGGAATGACTGTTTCGATTGCCATTCTAATTGGTCCTTCATATTTATTTCTTTCAACTGACTCTTTTGTCTGAATCGAGACAACCACACAAGACACATTTGTCGGTTTATCATTTTTATCATATTCAACTGAAACCTGACACTTACCATCTACTCCATAAATTTCAGGGTATAACCTTGTTAATGAATCTAGTTTCATTGCCAGTTTTCTTGATAAGACAATTGATAAAGGCATCATTTCTTTTGTCTCATCACAAGCATAGCCATACATAATCCCTTGATCACCGGCTCCACCTTTATCAACTCCAAGAGCTATATCTGATGATTGTTTGGAAACTTGTAACATAATATCAAATTCATCGCCATTATAGCCAATGTTATTTAATGTTTGTTTGGCAATATTTTCATAATCTACTTGTGCATTTGTGCTTACCTCTCCAGCTATTACCAATAAATTATCTTTTATTAAACATTCAATCGCACATCTTGCATTCTTATCAATCAAGCTAATGGCTTCTAAAAGAGAATCTGCGATTTGATCGCAGACTTTATCAGGGTGTCCCCTCATTACTGATTCACTTGTTTTAATCATTTTTATCACTCCAATATTTTTTTATAAATAATACTTGCATACCTACAGTATCCAAACCCTTCTGATTCAATCAATAATACAAACTCACTATTTTTACTCGTTACGGCAAGCACATGCCAGATATTATCCTCAACATACATCAGGTGTTTGTTTTCTAGAATGAACTCATATTCATCCATTGGCTCGTTAATAACTCTCATTAACTCTTGATTACTTATGATGATTGTTTTTACAATTATGAATTCATGCTTAGGGGTTATCTCATCTCCAATTGGCTTTCTAATAAAGTTTGTTCTTAAGTTTCTTAATATTTCAAACTCATCTTTATCAGGTACAATTGCACATCCACCCCAAGTGCCGTGTAGTTGTCCAATACCATCAATTAATTCTACAATGCCAACTTTTCCTTGATAGTATGGTTCACCCACCATCTTAATTATTCTAATTCTTGTTCCAATCTCAACCATTTCGACTCTCCTTTTCTAACAAACAATTATATCGTTAAAAATTAATAAGTCTAGTTAAACTTGTTTAAAGAAGTCAATATCTGATAATAGTGTGCTTGAGCCATTTCTAATTAAGTAACAAGCATCCATATTACCCTTTAAATTAATGTATCTCTTAACTATCACATCCGCAAACTTTTCATCTAATTCCATTAAGAATGCTTTACGGTTTAATTCTTCAGAAGCTATTAGTGTTGATCCCGAACCACCAAATAGATCTAGGACATTTTGTCCTATGGTCGAGGAGTTTTTAATTAGTTCTCCAATTAAGCTGATGGGTTTCATTGTTGGATGTAAATCATTCTTAACTGGTTTATCATGATTTAGAACACTATTTTTCAATGAATAGATTTTTTCTAATAATTCAATGAGTGCTTCTTTTTTCATTGACTTAAAGTCAAGACTCAACGAATCAATGACCGTTGTCTTAGTTCTGTCATCAATAAAATAATGACCCTTACCTTCTTTCCAACCATAATAAATTCCTTCATGTTTCCACTGATAGTCTTGTCTGCCTAATACAAGCTGATTCTTATTCCAAATTAATTGTTGTCTTGGTCTTAGGTTATTTTGACTTAAGGCTTTATCAAATTCAATATGAGCTGATGAAGAGTGACATACATAATAACTCGCACCCGGCTTTAAACAATCCAACATATTCTTAAAGCATTTATCTAAGAATATTAAGAAATCTTCCGGTGACATTTTATCATTCTTTATTCTTCTGTTATCAAACTGTTCATAAGTATCACCTTTAGAACCGATGTCAACATTATATGGTGGATCTGTAACAACTAAGTCAACCTGTTCTCCATTTAACAATATTTCAAAATGTTTCTGATTAGTTGAATCACCGCACATTAATCTGTGATTCCCTAAAACATAGATATCACCTAATTGTGAATATGGTATTTCGGTGATTGCTTCTTCAATATCAAAATCATCCTCATGAATTTCTTCAGGTAAATCAAGTTCAAACCCAAAGAGTGTCATATCAAAATCTTTTAAACCTTCTAATTCAAGTGCCAGCTTATCTAAATTCCAACTTGCGATTTCTCCAACCTTATTATCGGCCAGACGGAATGCCTTAATTTGCTCATCAGTTAGGTCATCCGCAATTATACAAGGTACTTCTGTTAATCCTAAATGTTTAGCGGCCTTATATCTTGTATGACCTGCAATAATGATATTATTTTTATCTACAATTATCGGAACCTTAAATCCAAATTCTTTAATTGAATTAGCGACCGCCTCAATTGCGGCTTCGTTATCTCTTGGATTATTTTCATATTCCTTTAAATCACTTATCATTCTTTTTGTTAGCTGCATCTATATCCCCTACTTCAAGTGGTCTCCATTCAGACTCATTATTTTTAATCTCTGCCTTTTTCTCTGACAGTTCAAGTTCATATTTCTTCTCAGAATATTCCTTACCAAAATTAATTATTAAAAGGTATCTCCCTACTCCTGGATCAGGTAATACATTTCGCATTTTCTTTAAAATTTTCTTCTTAGTACCTGATGATGTTTGTTCAATATATGTATCTTCATCTATAATCTGAAAGCCCATCGCTTTTTTAAACATCATCTCAAGAAGTGATTGTTTAAGTAAGTTCCTTCCAGTAACGTATGCTTCATCAACATCTTGATACTTCTTTCTTAATGTATAAAGTGTTGTTTCTGAAATACCAAGGATAGATGCGATGATTTCCATTCCACATGACTTTGAGGCAAGTTCCTTAATTAGTTTTAATTTTGATTCTAATGTTTTATCTTCAACCCATACTTTATAAATATCCTTCCTTTTCATATGCGTCCTCAACCTTTTTAATCAAAATCATTGTATCACTTAACATTTAATTCTTTAGTTTACTCAGAGCATACAAATAAAAAAAACTATTTCCGGTTAAGAAAATAGTTTATATTTTTTAGGTTTGAGTACCTATATATCTATAAAAAATGGAGTTAACCGCTGAAAGGTAGGCGGTTTGTTTTGAATACTTATATAGGTACCCAACTCCATTATAACTTATTTTATTTATTTTTGATAATTTTTTTTATTAAGAGAGGGGAACCCATAACATACACTTAAATAAGGAGACAACAGCCTATGGTTAAGATACATGTTATGGATAAAACTATTATATACTAATTTTTTTTATTTTGTATACTTTTTTATCATTTTTTTATATTCTTGATTTTTCAGTTTATTGCCTATCTAATACACATTTAGGTAGTAATTTATCCGTTTTAATCATGCATAAACGGTACTTATTGAATAGATAAATTTTCAACAATAAAGGTGTGCCCTATGGTCGATTGGATTGGTAAATTTATATTAAAACTAACAGCTTATCTCCAACGCTTTAACGTCTTATAAAACTTCAACATTTCTTCTCTTGCCGTTTCTTCATCTACATAGCCATCAGGATTATTAATACTTTTTAATCGATATGGAATTCCTTGTTCTACCATCTCTTCAATTGTTTCATCTTCTTTTCCATAAGAACCATCTACATAGCAATATTTACAGTAATCCTCACTAGGTGATGTATCTTTATTTAGTCCATTAAAACCTTCCGCAGGATAATGGCTTCCACAACTTTGACAAAAGAATGTTCCTGCAACACCAAAGTTTGTAGTACTATCTAAATTAAATAATCCAGTAATTTTTTGTAATATTTCAATGCTTGGAGTTGTATCTCCATTTTCCCATCTAGAAACCGCCTGTCTCGTAACAAATAGTTTTCTAGCTAACTCTTCTTGAGTTATACCATTCAGCCTTCTTATTTCTACGATTTTACTTGCAATATCCATATTTAACTTCACCCTTTTTTTATTTAATTATACAACATTAACTAATTGATTTAAAGCAACAATTTGTTGCTAACTTATAAATATTATTCCTATTATTAATTTCAAAAAGAAAATTTAATTTATACTTAAATGCAAGGTAAATAAATATAAAAGCCACTCTAATTTATAGTTAGAGCAGCCTCATTCTTTATCTTTAATTATTTACCATCGTCCACGATAATGAATCCAAACAGATGCGATTGTTCCATTACGTCTATATTGAAATCTAACCGAAAAAGCATCTTCTTCCCAATCGCTAATTGACTCAATAATTCTAGCAACTCTTTCTTCAATGAAATCATTCGCTTCTTCAATTGTTGAAAAGAAACTAACATAGGCTGTATATAAATTAATTATTTGACCTGGTGATGTTTTATGAGGACTAGGTTCATTTGTAGCACGAATATTAACCCTATCATAAAATGGATGAAGTCTCCATCCTTCTCTTTCAAAACGTGCCCTCATAGCAGTATGATCACCACTAGGATCCATGATCCACGAAGGTGCATTTGATGAGTTGCATGCTACTAAGGATAAAGCAGCAATCATTAGAATAAATACTGTAAGAATTTTTTTCATGATTTTCCTCTTTCAATAAAACGATTCTATATACAGTTTTTATTTTATCATAATTAATTTAAATCAGATTTTTATTTATGAATGTTGAGTTCGAATTCTTTTGATAGTTTTTCAAATCTATTTTTAAAACTTGATTTATGTTGTTCTAAAATAGGTAAAGAGAAATTATATAAAACATGTTGCAGCACATCAGCATCAATCAAAACTTCATCAAAAGAAGAAAAATTTTCTTCTTTTGAGCTATGATTATGGATGGCCGAACAAATCATATTGGTTTCAATTTCATTTGTTAGTTTTAACTCAGTTAATATTTCTCTCGCTAACACTGCTCCCTTAATTGCGTGATCAGCATGGTTACCTGTTTTATAAGTATATAAATCATGTAACATTCCCGCCATTGTTGCAAGCTCTACATCTTCATCACGTCTTAAAGCAATCAACGCACATGCTTGAGCTACTCCATAAAGGTGTAGATAGGCACAACGTCTGTTTTGAGTATCGCTCATATTTAATAAAATCTCATCAATATAGTTTCTTAAAATCTCTACTCTATTTTCCATTGGAATCTCCTTTAGTTATTTTACTATAATTTTTGGTGCAAAATATTATATCATAAAAAAAGAGCAATGCTAATTAATGTTAACATCGCTCAAAATTTATTTACTTGATTAAAAAATGTGTGAACGGACTCTGAACAAAGAACAAATATACATACTGATAAAAATGCAAAAAATATTAATACTAATTTCTTCCTGTTTCATCTTTCCTTTTCTTCTTAATTTTTTTAATGCCATTTAGACTATAGGAATTATCATTTCAAGTAGTTCCATCATAACTAATCTAGTGCCACTTTGAAAAAGTTGATAAAATCTTCTATGAGTCCTACTACTAAAATTGGCTTCTATCATTCTTATTTCTACAAACGAATGACGACTTATCATTTTTCTTAAACTTGGTGTATTAACTACAAACGATGTGTTTTCTACCCAAGATTCGGGACGAACAGGTGATAAATCTATTATTATTGTACGCCTTGGAGATGCTATCCATGGGCTGCTTGTGCCCAACATAAAAATTCCCTGAAAACTCAATGCCACGCCACTAATAGATTCTAATACTGGCAAATTATACAATGAGGCCTCCATCGGTCTGTTCGCACCATGAATTCTTTCTAATCTAGCTAAATTAGAAATTGATTTTGATAATAATAAACTATTATCAGGTAAAGTAATTTCTCTTAGTTCGTTTGAATTATCAAAGGCATATGGTAAAATCACACCTCCTAAACTAGATTCAAAACTAAACATCCTAATATTTGAATTCTCAAACGCGCGGTAGCCTACTCCAATTACATTATTTCCGTGAATACTTTCAGGTACTCTAACATTTCTACCAACTCTACTTGTAAAACCACTCACAAAGAATCCCGCTTGCCGATGTTCTGTAAATGCCTCAATTAAATGAACTAAGTTAAAAAAGTCATTTCTTGCTCTACGATAATACATAAGAGCGATTTCAGTTAAAAGAGGTCCGTCATAATCAGGATCATCTCTTAATTCCCAATGATTAAACTGTTTGAATGGGGTGATTGGTTCTTGTTTATTATCACTCATATTAAAATAATAAAAATGATGAAATAATAGCTTATCATTAATATTAAAATCATAAACTCTTACTTCATTTCTTCCCCATAATTCATCAAGATCAACAAAAGTATAAACTATACCGTTACGAATTACTTCATCACCATTTTTATATTCAATCAACTCTTCATAATTTTTAAATGAAATAACGCCTGTAAGTATTAATGTCACAAACACTCCTGCAGCAACCATCAATAGCATCATCCCAAGTATTAAGATTTTTTTCATTTCTCTCCTCCTATTGCAAGCAGTTTTATTCCAATATTTCAGATGACAACTCCAAAAGATTGCACTCTCTTTTAATTTTAACACACATCTCTGAAAATGATTTCTTTTCAGTTAAATCATAATAGATTTTACCAATTATTTTGAGAAAGTATTTAAAAAATCAACCGACAAAAAGAGCAATGCTAACTTCAATTAACAATGCTCATATTTCGTTTAAATTTTAGTTTCATGATTTTACTCAATAAGATATATCTGTTTCTTATGTAGGTATGCTATTTTCTCGTTTAAGAAATTATAAACAGTGATTATTGAATTCATCATTATTTAACAATATAAGTGTGATCTATGATCAACTGGATTTGATGAAATTAGGTCAAAAATACTCCATGGGTCATTTGGTACAAACATAAATCTACTTGTAAATCCGCAAATAGTACAACGAAAAATACCCGTACCAGTTGGAATCATATTGTGTGGCTCCAAAAAAGTTCTTCCACAATACATATGAGTGCATTCTCTAAAATGTCCTGCTTCATTCCAAGCGCTTGTAAGTGGGCCTGATGTACATCTATGAGGAGATACTGTATTTGCAAATTGAATCAAGACTGCAGCGTTTGCATTTACCGCTGCTTCTAAAGCTAAATCTACTCGCCAGTTGAATTCAACTTCTCCTAATCCTAAAAAGTTGCTATCATAATCTCTAAAAGAAACTCTTACAAGTCTATGCAATAAAACTGACATCGGCTCATTCCAATTATGTGGATTAAACCTAAAGTTTTGTGGAATAGCCATTTCTTGTCTAGCTATAGCTCTTTCTTCAAAATTTTGATGATTAGCTAATAGCCAAGGACCGTTAATCCAATCATGAATAATACCAAGGCGCTGATACCCAGTATGAACAGGAGCGGCCATATCACTTATGTAATGAAGAGCTTTACCCAAACGTCTAAAAGCTTCTATATGTCTATTGCTGCGATATAGATTTATTGCCGCATTATAATGTTGCATGAAGCGATCCTTTGCATTAGGTCCGTTGCTTCCTAAAAGGTTTCCACTAGTTGGAACATAGTAAAAGTGCGAACTAAATGTAGGTGTATTCAAAGGTCCTATTGTATCTCTTTCATGTGCATCGGACCAATTTGTATACCAGACAACGTTTGCCCAGGTTGTTCCAGTGTAATTTGTTGAGTTGACTTTTCTATGTACCGGCGGCAAAGAACCAAACACATGCGGAAATCTTGATGCAACATACATAAAAGCCCGATCTGCAATAAACTGATGAGTCGAATTATTGTAATATCTATATGATTTATTTCCTGCATTCCACATTGGTTGTATATTATAAATTAAATAATTCTCATTATATCCGATTGGGTCACATAAACTATATTCTAACTTATAAAGATTTTCATTCTGCAAAATATCTATATATCTATAATAAGAATAAACATTGTCGAACTTGAATAAAAATCCAACTGTAATCACAAGTAAAAATATTAAAAGCTTTTGATACCACTTAAATGGCTTCATACCTCTTCCTCGATGAAAATTCTAGTGCAAATAATAAGCAAACTAGAATTGCCACAATACCAAACGTTATATGAGCGAAACTAATGTTTGCATGCCAATCATGCGCTAATACATACAATATATTCCTTACGAACCATGCAAAAATCACAATTGCAAGAGTAAATATAAAATTAAAGATATTTATTTTATTATTGCTTCTTTTAAAAGCTGCAAATAAATTATATATAATTGCTGGCAAATAGATTATCATAATAACGGCTATATTATTCCATTCATTATCCATAACTATTCCCATTAACAACAAATGTATTACTAAAATCATTGCCACACTTAGTTGCAAACGACTAACCATATTCTTATCTTTCATTTCGCTCCCCTTTTCTAAATAAACTTCTAATTCATTAAAATACAATCTCTTCCACTCAACCACCTCTATCCTTTATAAACATAAAAACCATTAGTACATAATTTGTACCAATGGCTTTCTAATTTCTTACGGTCTAAACATTTATCAATTTTTAACTTAAGATTATTTCCGTAAATATTAATTCACCGATTTGATCCAAATTTATGATTTATTGTTTCCTTATTCAATTAACTCTTAGATTGAGTTGTAGTTATTATATCATATAACCAAAACAATAATAATTTTAGCTTTATTTAATCTTGCAAAATGGACATTAGTTGTTCTAATGATATTATAGGAGTCATACGGTGGCCAGACATTTTCCAACGATCTATACTTGGAATAACATTTGCCACTTTATTTTCTACGCTATTTTGACGAATATCTCTTAGCCAGTTTCTATCTTTTCTTACCAATAATCCTTCAGAATCTGCATTAAATGAGCTACAACTATTATCGCTTATAATATAAAATTGTTCAACTACACCAATTTCATATTTACTTAATATCTCGTTAGGAAGTATCACAATCACTTCACCTGAAGTTCTGGCTCTGTCTCCCCTTATAGTTGTAAATTCAAATAAAAAGTTCAAATTTCCATTATCAATATATACTGTATATAAATAAATTCCCTCAACCACAGTTCCAAACTGATATGGAACAATTATCAATGTAAATTCATTAAAAAATTTTTCATCAAAGTCCTCTACCGCAAAATCAACTATTGGTGATGGAAAGTTTTCATTTTTATTTTCACAGGCGCCAAGCAATGTAATTGAAAATATCATAATTACTATTATTAAAATTTTATTACGCAATTAAATCTCCTTCTTTCTTTTCCTCCTGAATTCTTTTTTCTTTCATACTTTTATTTATTATGCCTCCCATTCGTAACGCAAAAGCCACTGGCACATAAATATGCACCAATGGCTTAATAATTTTTTACGGTTTAAATTCTTATCATTTTCAACTTGAGACTATTTCCGTAAATATCACTTCACCGATTTGATCCAAATTTTATGATCTATTATTTCTTTATCTGATTTCTTCTTTACTTGAGTTATAGTTTATTATATCACACAACTTTGTTATTTGTTCCTACAACATTTCAAATACTCTTTAATTTATCATAAAAATGTCTTGATTTTCTTTTATCTGATTATTCCTTGATTAGTATGCTTAGTACTCGTGAAAGAGCCTAATTTTCTGATTTATAGCTACATACATGGGTGTTATTGAATTGATTGTTCTTAAGTATTTCATCTAATCACAATAGTAACTGTTTTGAACTCAAATATTAAAAAAAGTCACTTTGATTTAACTCAAAATGGCTTTTTTTCATTTATTTCAATTACTATTGTAAGATAACGTGAATCTTAATAGCGAAATACAAAATAGTTTTATTTACCAGCCAGTAAGTTCTAAAAAGTAATTTCCGGCTTCATCTTCAGAAAATTGTATAGTTATAATTGTATATGTTCCATTTCCTGGATTAATATTCCAAGCTCTAACATCAATTGTTTGGTCATCTTGATTAATTACTACATCTTTACCAAACTGATAATAAAAATTAGACACATAATCAAAGTTTTTAAAGACCATAATTCTAGCATCTGGCCAAGTTAAACTATTTTCATATCTGAAATCTCGAATATGAAGTGCCCTAACTAAATCACTGTCCAATACAAATCTATTTGTAGCAATATCTGATGCATCAAAGTTATATATAACAAAGAACACGGTTCTATTGTTATGCTCAGTTGAAATTAACAGTCGTGTTGATTCATAAAAATCATACCGTACAACATCATAACCTGCTTCAATAATCAATGCTTTCATCTCATCAAAACTATATTCCGCTTCAAATTGCAATCTACCCGTAAAATTGCTTCTAGATATTTCAAACGGAAGTTTAAAACTATACTCGCGATAATAATCCCACACTGAATTACCCGTTAATGGCCCGCAAGCTACAATTAGTGCTATAATTGGTATTAAAAATATTAATAATAGTTTTTTCAAAATCTAATCCTCCACTTTTTTCTTACCACGGAATAAATACTTTTGAACCAATAGGTGTTGCTGATGCGTTAATTTCAATATCATTATGACGTTCGCCCCATCCATAATGAACCCTGAAATTATAATTTCTATAAGTTCTGATTCCTAACCAATCTCTCGAATATTCTCGTGTTGCCCTATGCACTACAACAGCATGTGCAATTACAGTGATTATTGACCCTGGAGGCTTAATACCTTCATGAGGAAGCATTCCAAAAAGTCCCACTGCCCAATTATCTCTAATACGATCGAATATAGACATAGGGTTAGCTAATGGAGAATACCAAGACTCTACTCTTGCACGACTACCAATTGAATTAAAATATCCTCTTAGTGCTCCTGCCACATCAGATGCTGTAGAACCATTATTACGATTTCCTTGAATTTGGTGTACTAGGTTATTTGTTAATCCCTGTGGTGCAAAATCCCACCAGGATCTTTGCCCTCTCGCAAAATAAACTAATAATGCTGCAGCAACGTATCCACAATTACCATTTTGATTAAAGTCACGTCCATTTGAATCTACTGTATCTGCAGTTAACAAAATATGTCTATTACTAACTTCTACAGCTTGAAATCCGTTATTAGTAGTCCACCTGCTAGCAACCCTTTCCTCTAGTCGACTTTCTGCAATTCTATCATTCATTTCATCACTATGTTCTACTAAAACTTCTAACTCATTTGGTGTTACTCTTAAATCCCTATCAACTACAGTATGAATAAATAATGCACCCATTCTTGGCTGTACTGCTGGTTTAATAAAGTATTGAGCTGCTCCACCAAAGATTAAACCCTCAGTAAACCCATACCATGGCGAAGTGGCCGCAAAATTCCTAATTAGCCTAATACTTAAGTCATTTGTATAGACTGCATACCCGCTTGGATAAAACTCTAATAAGATATATGGATTACCCGCAAAGTCTTCTAATCGCTTAACTTCACTAATTGTATAATCATAATTTAACTCATCTGTAGTTGTATTAAAGTTGATTTCTAATGATCTAATTAAGAACTCATCAAATACTATTTGATTTTCATTATTTTCTAATTCAATTTGGCGTTCTAACTCATTAAGTAAAATTTCACCAGTATCGATTAATTCTTCTTCATCACCAATATACTCAATTTCTGTATATCCATATACAGCGCTTGCTGTTACATACACTATTGCCGTAATAAACACTAATAAACACATCAATACTTTTTTCACTACTTCATCCTCTTTGTTGTCTTATTTTTAAATTATACTTCCATTATAACACACTTAAGTTTTTACTAAATAAAAACCACTTTGAATTGTCGCTCAAAATGGCTTATTTTTTTATATACTTGATTTTTCTGTTTATCGCATACCTAATACACATAAAAGTATATATTCTTCTGCTTTATTCTTCTATAAACTGTAGTTATTGAGCCTATTGATTTTTATTGTTTGAACCACTCAAGGGAATCCAGTTTATCAAATCTAACGAAGCATCCTAAAAGATATTTATATCTTCCATTTTGATCAGTCATTTCACGTATTCTACTTATATCAGCACAACTATTATTCGAATTCTTAAACTCAACATATAATAAATTATTTTGGTCTTCACTTTTTCGCTTATGAACAATCAAATCCGGAAGTAATAAATCCCCCTCACCTGTTCTTTTGATTTCAAGTCCGCGTCTATTATACTCTACGTCAACAGAATATCCAATAAAATCAATATCATTTTTAATAAGTTGTGATAAGTAATGAGCAACTCTAGATACCCTAGTTCTCTCGTGTATATCGTTTGGAAATTGACCTTCATCATTAACTTTGTACATTTCTATAGCTTCAATAAAATATTCTTTCACTTTTTTAGTTAAGCTCATATTATCTTCCTTTTTTATTCTTTGCCAAAAATATCTTCAAAATATGGCATTATTGATATTTCGTTCTCATCAGGATTACTCAGATTCATTTCTTTATATTTCTTAGCCAAATCACTATATTTCATTACAATCCACCTTTCATTAATATTTTATCATATAAAAATAAGCAGTGCTAAACTAGTTAACACTGCTCATAAATTTTATTATTCGATTATAAACTTATCCACCGAGCATGAACCAATAAATTATGACTTGGCATAGTAGTTAGAGTCAAAGGAATTGTATATGCCGAATCCAAGTACCAACCGTCAAAGTTAAAACCGAGCCTGATTGGAATGTATTCAGGAATATTATTCCACTCTAAAATCGAGATCGTTGAAAATTGAGAACCTGATAGTGGCGTCCTAGTAATTGTACTAGCTGTTCCTGAAGTCATTTCAAATAAAATTACTTGTCCATATGGATTTTTCATAATAATATGGCGGCGAGACCATAACATTTGAACAATATTAAAGTCATCAAAGGTATCAATCTCAACTAAATGTGACGATCCTGCTCCAGGACTTCCCCATAGCGCCCCAATTTGAGTTCCTGCCACAAATACTCGTCCTGAATTTGTTACATAAATTGCCCCATGGGTAACACCTGTATTTAATCCTAAAGGAGCTACTGATAATAAAGTCTCTCCTGCAGGAATCGGTATTCTTCTCCATGGGGTATTTCCAGTTGTTCCCCAACCAAACCAACCGTTATTATTTGAACCTGTTCCATAAATACCGGTTGTTGTTTGAATCACTATACCTTGATTGGTAATGGTCCAAGCATCAATAATGTCTCCGGTAAACGGACTATTTACATTACTCCCTGTAATAGAGCCACTCGTTAACCTGACTTGGTTACAATCAGTAATTCCTACTGATCCGGTTGTGGTTGTTAAAAGTTTACGAACTGGTAGTGTATTAAACAATAAATTCATTGCGCCTGTTGCTGGAGTTAAGTTCCAAACACGACCTATATCATCTGATACATGCGCATGTGAATTTCCTGTTACTAGTTGCGTTATTGGATGGATTGTTTCTAACTCAACAAATTCCCCAAGTGTACTACCTGACAGAGCTGACCGCCATACTGTATTATCACTTCTAAGCACAAGTACATTATTTGTAACTACTCCCATGTCAATCGCATCAACAAACGGTAACTGACCAGACACGGCATTCATATTATTTCCATGAAACACATAAACTCTGCCCATCTGAGTAATATAAGCAAAGTTAATTTGAGTTGAACTAGAGGCAGTTGTTGAATCAGCTAGGATAATATTATGCTCTTCCATTCCATAGTGATATGTAATATCAAATGATTGTCTGAAATTACCGGTTGTAATATTGCCAGTTCTATCTTCATCACTAGGTGCATTAACATTACTTGCCCAATACATATAAACTGGCGTGATTATAATCAAACATATTAAAATTGTTAGTAAGACTTTCTTCATATTACTCCCCTCTTTAAATCCAATTACTTATACCTTATAAGGAATTATTGTTATTAGTTAGTATTAACTTTAAATAAGAAATTGACTCCTAATCTATTTCCTGCCAATAATGAAATCATCTCAGCTCGATAATCAACGCCTGGATCAATCAATGAAATAGTTACTTGAATATAACGATAACCATTAATATTAATCTCATGGTTTAAACCACCTACTACCTCATAGACTACCCAATAGTTTAATCGATCATCTTGTTTGTCTTCTGTAACCGTACAAGCTACTAAATTACCTTCTCTATCAGTTAAGAAAATTCTACCAACTTGTATTCTTAAATTACCGATAATATTATTGATATTTGCGTTTGGAGTCCATTCTACTTTAAACGTTAAAGTATATTCGTCAGTTTGTGTCGCTGGATCTGTTACTGTTCCAATTGGTCTTAATTCTTTAGACCCTAAAGTATTTCCAACATTTACATTAGTTGTTACACTCTCATCTGGTCCAATTATAATATGCCAGTCATCATCGTCTAAATTGATTCTTGTATTAACGGTAATAAATAAAACCGCAACACAAACCAGCAATCCAAATATCCATGCTCTTCTAATTATTAATAATGCTAGTTTCATTTATATACCTCATACTTTATTTTCTTAATTTTCATTAAAATCTATCAAATTGTAAACCAAATGCTCTAACTGATGTGCTTGTTGAATAAATAAACATATCCGCAACTAAAATACCATCTGAGTCAAACCAACCAAAAATAAGAAACGGCTCAGTATATAACACTCCAAAAGTTAGGTTTTCAAGGCGCTCATATGACCCTGTCATCTGATGATGTGTTAATGTATTTCTTGTAACATGAAGCATACTATCACTAAAATGATGCATTTCAAATATTTCTTCACTATATAAAACCTGATAAACCCAAAGTGGATTATCTAAATCTCTTGACACTCCATTAATTGTGACTGTTGGCATAAACCATCCAGCTCGCCACATAATTGGGTTACTAGCTACTACATTAATTGTCCAACTAATCTGTGGATGTCCTGGAGTGAAGATTTGGGTAAACAATTCATCTGTATAGATTGCCATATCATCTACTATAACCAAATTGATTCTAGCAACTATATAATCAAATGCTAATTGAAACATATCATCTAATGAAGGTAATGATTGATTCGCAACTAATGAAAATCTCATTTGAAATGAAAATGTCTGTCCTGCTAATGCTAAATACTGTGTCTGATTAATTGGTTTATCTAACGTTACTCTAACTACAACAGGAACTGCTACTCCCCCTAGAGTAATATCATATTGAGCTTGAAAACTAATATTTACTAAATGATGAACGTTTGAGTTTAACGAAATTGAGTTTTCAACTAAGCTAGCTGTTAATATTCCTGGTGTTCCCGTTGCGGCATTAAGCCCTAACTCTTCTGTCCATGTTACATTAAATGTTAAATAGATTACTTCTACTAAATTTGTTCCTTGAGCAATATGGCTAGTCCCAACTGGTACTAAAGTTTGATTAGATGTTTGATCATTTACATTAATCACTGTATCAACATCACGACCTGCCCCAACATTAATATTACCCTCTTCTGTTTCATTATCAGGATTATTGACTCCTGAAGCCCAGAAGCCATAAATAATTCCAATACTTCCAATTAGTAATAATACTAGCAATAAATACTTTAATTTTTTGTTCATAATATTGTCCTCTAATCACTTTATTTTTAACATATTATATCTAATTCTTTAATCACTAAACTATAATGATATTTCTTCAAATAGGGTTTGGGATAATAAGGCATGTCAGACTTTACTAAATATTTTTATAGCTTAGTGATTGAAAAACTACATTTCTATTAGTTTGAGGAAGGTTAATAATAACCTTCCCTTATTAATATTCTTAAATTAATTGTGTCCTAATAATGGTAAAGGTGTTATTCTATTTCCACCAGTAGTTCCTAAACCGGTTCTACCTGATGCATTATTCCCAAAGCTATATAATATGCCTTCTTGAGTTAATGCTAGATTATGATCATTACCGGTTGTCACTTTTAAAAAATCTCTGTCTTCAACACTATTAATTAGTATTGGTTGTAGTTGGGCATTCGTAATAACTCCTAAGCCCGTTCTTCCTTGAGCATTATTCCCAAAACTCCATAAACGTCCGGTATTATCAATTAATACACTATGGGTAATCCCTGTTGAGATAAACTCAAAAGCTACCCCATTAGTCTCAATTAAATGAGGAGTTAAAACATCACTATCATCGCTTCCCAGACCAATTCTACCTTGGATGTTGGAACCCCAACTCCATAGTCTTCCTAGAGTATCAATCGCAATCCCCATATTCTCACCCGCTGCGACTGTTATGAATCTAGTGCTTCCAGTATTAATTCTTGTTGGAATCGTTAGATTTCCTTGATACAAACCTTGACCAGTTCTACCATTTTGATTAAATCCAAAACTATAAATATACCCATCAATACATAAGGCTAATGTATGTGAATTACCCGCAACCGCCATCTTAAATTCTATGCCTGAGATTGTTTCTACCATCCTTGGGGCTAAAGTGTTACCAGCAGATGTTCCATGGCCTGTTCTTCCACTCGCATTCGCTCCCCATGTCCATAGATTATTATCCGTACAGATTGCAACTGAGTGATCATTATTTGATGATATACTTATAAATCTAGTCTGATTTGTATCTATCATCTGAGGTTCTAATGTATTTCCTGTCATTAAACCTAAACCAGTTCTTCCATTAGCATTACTTCCCCAACTCCATAATCGCCCTTCAGTATCGATTGCTAAGGAGAAGTTTTGTCCGGCATAAACTCTTCTAAATCGTGTATCTTCTGTATCTATTAAAGTTGGGTTAAGAGTTCCACCTTCTGAAACTCCCAATCCTGTTCTTCCATTTATATTAGAGCCGAAACTCCAAAGTCTACCGAAGTAATCAATTATTATGTTATATCCATTTCCTGCACTTATATAGCTTGGGTTTGAAAACAAGTTAAATCTTCCTGTTATTATTTCTCCACCAGCAATCTCATCATCAGGATGATTTACTTCACCACGCCAAAACGCTGATATCTTAGGCATTCCAATAAATATTATTATAAGCAAAATTAAGGAAATTATCTTCTTCATATGCACCTCACATTAAAAATCGTTACAGATCCAGTTACATCTACAAAGGTAAACGTTTAGAATTACATTTTATTTTACCAAAATTAAGGCTATTTTAAAAATCATCCCCATAAAATCACACATTTCGTATTGATTATAAAACTTTACCTTTCTAGAAAATGATAATAAAAAAGCAGAGAATATTGATTTGAAATCTCTGCTTTTTTCTCGTTTTAATCATTAAATAATAATTTGAGAATCAAAATTCAAACTATCTGATTCTTTATTTAATACCGCAATATTATAAGCTTTTAGGACGGCTTCTTCAATGTGTGCTCTAAATCCATGATTGATTGGATGCACTGTGTCTTTGAAGTCTCCTCTTGGTAATTTCTTAGATGGCATTGTTATAAATAACTCTTCATCACCTTGAATTATCTTAACTTCATGAACCACAAAACAATCATCAAATGTTATTGCAGCCTCCGCTTTTAGACGAGTACCGCTATCACTTATCCTTATCCTAACATTAGTAACTTCCATACTTCCTCCATTTTATTTATTTTTATCTAGATTATCAATCTAATCCATAAGGCTGGTCTAAATCCAATATCAGCTCGACCATTGCGCCACGAACCATAAAAATCATTATTTAATCCACCATTAGCTAGTACGCCTGAACCTAAAGCTTGACCTCCAACTCCTGATCCTGGCGATCTCATCCACCAAATTAATGGTTCAAAGTTATTACTAGTCGCATGATATCCATATGCAATTCTCTCTGCCTGATTAATTCCAATTCCATAAAAGCGATTAACTTCTGATATGGATAGAATAAATAAATCTTCTGCCACTCCCTGATTAGTGCCTGCTGTTGTTAATCCTTGTACTCCCAACTCATTTGAATTCCAGTTCCCAGGGTTATTCCTGACATCTTGATTCAAACCATTTGTTTGAACCGCTCTTACTTTTAGTAATGGATCAACATTTACCCACCAATTATTAAGTGCATTTCTCAGATGACTTGTATCTGGCAAGTGCACAAAACTACTACCATTATGAAATGGTGTTCCTGCGCCATAAACATCAACTGTCATTATTAAGGCATTATTATTATCATCAATATAAACAATAATCCAGTCAATATCACCAACTTGGAATATGTCTCCAACCTCATGCTCTAAAAAACCTTGACCAATTCCAATCTCACTATTCGCTCCACTATCTTCAGGAGGATTAACACCTTCAGCCCAAAATGAATATACCCTTATTAATCCAAGTATTACTATTAATAATCCCAAAGTAAAAATAAGTGTTCTTCTCATAGTAATATCACCTCTAATCCTAAGCATCTTATCTATATTTTGAATCTATTTTCTTCCTTAAAAATATAACATGATTTATCCAATATTCAAAGAAATCTTTTATTTTATGGTAGCACTCCCACATTTTTATTTCCTATAAAAAACAATCTCAAACTTAAAATTAGTTAGAGATTGTCTTTGTTTTTATTATATTAAATTTCTGATACTTCCTGCTTATTCTTTTTCTCAAAACATGAAAAAATAAATATAAACATATATAAAGCTCCTATTATGCTTGCGATTGTCATCGCAGTTATACTACCATATCCTATTGAAAATTCTAAGGTCGATGATCCCCATCCCATTTCTACAACCTCTAATACCTGAGATACCGCAAACCCATAACCTAGGCTTGCTAAGGAAATCAATAAATTTAAAACATTTAGTTGTACTTTAAAACGCTCTTGAAGTTTTTGAGTCAGCATCACTTTTCCTATTGAAACTATTAACATTGGGACTAATAAAAATCTGAACGCTACTACTAAGATTTCGCTAAAACCAGAACTTCTTTCAATTAACCCAACTAAATTAAAGCCATATATGTGAGATGTTCCCCAAGAATCATCTCTACTAACAAATGGCATCGATAACCAAAACAACTGACTAATTATTAGAACTGCCCCAATTATTAACAAAATATAAATTATTCTTTTCTTCATTACTCATCCTCTTATTTTTAGATTTCTTGTAATCTACTTTCAATATTGATAATATTACGGATTCCTAATCTTGAATCTACGCTTTGATGCTCTCCAGTCGATGTGATTAAATAATAAATATAATCATTATTGCTTGAAATTAAGTTTACTGCGATAACTGCTATTCCTCTTTGAACAGCATCAAAACCACCTAGTTGTCCGGTTATAAAAATTGTCACATTCAATTCTTGATTCGAGTTTGAAAGAATTGTAACTTCTCCAACCTTAGCTGCGCTATCAGGTAATGTGAACGCAACTATTACAAGCCCTACATTACGGCTTACCAGTGCATCACGGTGCCTTCTATTGATATTTGGTATTAACCTTTGAATTCGATTAAACTCTGTTCTACTCGTTACTAATCGCCCTGAGTATTGCGATCCACCAAATGCTTGACTAAGTACATGACTATCTACTCCAGGATAAGTTGTTTGCAATACACCTAATGATTGAGAACACCCCATTAAAACTATAATAAAAACTAAACTTACTACGCTAAAAATTTTCTTCACGTCTTACCCATTACCTTTAGCTATTTTCTATTATCCTATGGGTTATATTAAGATTATCATAATTAAAATCTTTACTAACTCCAACCGCTAGCCTTATAAATCTTTGTGAATTTAAAGACGGACTACTTATTTCACTTATTTCTATTCTACCAGTTTCAGGAAACGTATTTATTCTTATTCTAGAAGTCCAACTAGCTAGTATAAATCCTACAATTAGCAAATCATTTGCCTCAAAAAAACTTTGAGAATATCGATTCAATAAGTTTTCAAAATAAAGTGAATTAAGACTATCCCATGGATACTTAATCTTCTCTAAATAATTCCTAAAAACCTTGAATGATCTTATTCTAATTAGTGACATTTGAAGTTTATAGGGTAAAGATTCGGAATCAATATCATTTATCTTGATATTTTCAGCGCCTTCTATATCATTCCATGCCCATGCTAGAAATAACTGAGTTGAATTATCAAAGAAAAGATTACTATTCCTAAATCTTTCCATTCCGAATGACAACCAAAAATTTCCATTTCTATCTTCTATCCATCTAACATGTGATCTTTCATAACGACTTCGCCCTCTAAAGAAAATCACTTTAGTATGATGATTAACATCTACTTCTCTTCCAGCTCTTAAATAAAAATTAGATACATATTCAAACTCTTTAAATACTCCTATTTTATCTGCATCATCATACAAATTATTTTTTCTTATTCCGTTTTGAATGTGTATTAAATCGATTCTTGACTCTATTACATAAGACCTTCTATAATTCCAACTCATATCATGTATTACAAAAAATACTTCTCTATCATAATAATTTGTTGTGATTAGTAATCTCTTTGAACCTTCAAACTCATACAAAGTAACGTTATATCCTTCATCCATAATGAAATCTTTCATTTGATAAAAATTATAACTAGTATTAAAAAATCCTTCTACATTATCAAAGTCAGTATCACTAATATCAAAAGGAATCCTAAATTTATATTCTCCATAAAAATCATAGATTGAATCACCTGGTCTTGGATTTGAGCACGATGGTCCTGCTAAAATTAATATGAACAAAGCTGTAATTATAATTGAATAGATTTTTTTAATCATTATTATTACCTACTTATATGTCTAATCTGATTTTTATACTACGATTTATTAACCTAAAATCCCAATCAATGGTTATTACAAAATAAAACATCAATCCCTCATTCTAACAACATTAACTGAACTTGGTATTGGTAAATCTGATAATCTAACCGCAATTCTTGAGCCTAATGAGGGATTTCCTTCCATTGTTTCAAATCTAAATATCATAACATCAAATTCTTGAAAGTAATAATTGCCATCACCTATAATAAAGTTTATACGTTCAATTCCACGCTCTTCTAAGCCGTTTAATAACTCTTTATTAAATGTGGCGACTTGATTACCCCTAACTTCCAACCGCAATGGTCCATCCATTCCAATATTCATATTGATTACCACAAAGCAATCTTTATCTGAGCTTGAACATCCAGCTAATGACAATAATAATAGTACTCCTATAAAAACTGCTAATATTTTTTTCATTGTTTTTCCTCTATTTTCTTAATTTTAATGTTTAATTTGTCACAAACTATTCAACTGTTTTATCCTCTTTTATATTACTAAATAATTCATAAATAAGAATCGCAACAAATGGATATAGTGGTAGAAACCTTAAAGTAAGATTACGTAAGCTAAACAAGGGCGGAGACAACACATAACTTAAATTATTTAAAATGCATAATTCCCAAATGCTTAATACAGCAATAATATTGATTATAATAATCAAACTAATAATAGTAATTAAACGCATCTTTTTTGTTCGCTTCTCTGTTTTACAGAAAGCATATACCATTATCCCAACTATAAAAATACCATACATTATATTTACAATTAGTTGAGCTGCTCTTGAATCATTCCAATTTCCCCAACCTGCTGTTACTTGTAAAATAGTATATATTATAGTAAATATTAGAATTGCACTGATAAAAAATATTCTTCTTGCTTTCATATAACTTCTCCTTAGTTTTTAATTTAGGTTGATACTAAAATTTCTTTTTTATCTTGTTTTGATAATCCTACTAAAGCTATCACAACAATAACAATCCCTACACCTAAGATTATCTTAAGTCTTCCAATTGTGTCTGTTGGTGGTCTTTGTTGGAGATGCTTTAGATATTCCTCATCATTCGGATCATCCATTGCACAACCAATAAGCATGAAACAAGTAAAAATAAGTGTTGCAAGGATTGATATCTTCTTAAATTTCCTCATTTAATCACCTCTCGTCAAATAGATTGTACTTATGTTTTTATTATATCAAAATATGTGAGAAAACGATTTCATTTTTTCGAATAAAAAGAAAAGAAGCAACCACTTTTAGATTTGCTTCTATTTTCTGTTTTTAGTATACCTACTACATATACGAGACCAAATATTTCTTCTTTAAGACGTTGTCAACCTACATTATTGAAATCATCAAAAGAGAAGAGACCAACTATTTTGTTAAAAATCCGCCTCTATCCAGTCTTCAAAATCTTTTATAAGTTCTTTATTCTTATTCGCTTTTCTAGTTAACTGAATAGAATAGTCACAGTAGTCTAGATTATGAATAATGATTGGCACTTCTTTTCCAAAAACTTTTTTGATAAGATCATCTTCATGAATTTGATCTAATACTTTAAAAAGCACTTTATGGAACAATCTATTTTCTATTAAATCAGTTATAGAATAAATCTTATCTTTTTTATAGTCAACATATTCCATCCAATTAAGGAAAAAGTCTTTTTCTTCAGCAGTATCTAAAACAAATCCAATGACGTCTTGTTGCCAAAAGGCTATATTCCATCTTTCTTCAGAAGCCAGATCTTGATTTTTATCTGTTTCTTCATTATAGCTAAGTTCAATATTATTGACACCCTTTAATAAAACGGAAACTGCATATCCATTTTTTATTTGCCAGTTAGAAATAATATTAGTAATTTTTTTATATAAAAAGTTATATACAGTTTCATTTTCTACCTTTATTAGTTCCTTGTATTTATTTCTTTTTTCTAAAATTGAAATCGGAAACCGAAATTCGCGAAATAAATATGCTTTTTCTCTATAAATAGGTAATGGTTCAATTGCGCAATAGTCACCATGAGTTATTATGAGTTCAGTCGTAGTATACTTGTAAAGATATTCTGTGAAATGATCAATTTTTTCTTTTTCTAAAAAAGGAGATTGTTCAAAGATAAAACTAATCTGGCGGCCTTTATCATCATATTCACATTTTGCCACAGAGTACAGTCTTTTTTTATTTATAACTTCATATCCTAATATAAAAGTGCTTTTTTCTTGATGATAATAAAAACATATATAACTCAATTCACTGTCAAGATATTTCTCAACCATAATTAATTTATCACCTGAAAAATAATATATAAAATCATATTTCTTAGGTTTTTTTAAATACAGTTTACCTCTAACGTAATTATTAACATTTAACCATTCATATAAATCCATTGGAGAATAATAACCATAAAAACTAAAGCTATTTCCTTTACTATACTCTTCTCTATCTGACAAAGCCTTGAATTCTTCATATTGCGAATCAATGTTATCAGAAAAATATTTATCTTTTATACCTTCCATCATTATAATCTTATTTTGATTAATATCCATATTTACCCTCCAACAGGCGTTCCTAAAATTCCTTGCCAGCCTCTTAGTGTATTTTCCACAGCCGTTTGTCCCCCTATTCTGTTAGCCCACTTTAAAGATCTATAAACTAATCTATGGTATACATTTGTATGCATAACCCTATGCATTCTATAGTTAACCATTATGAGATTAATTGGATTATTTATTTTTATACCGTGTTCAGCCAAAATATCACGTGATCCTTGGGCTCTTCTAGCATATTGTGCAACTATATGATGTTTTTCATCAGGTTTCCCATAGGTACTGCTCAAAACTAACCCTGCTATAAATGCTGTCATTGCCGCTACTGAATCACGAAAATTAATTAGGTTAGTTGTGCTTCCCGTTGAATCATTTGTTCCACTATTTGGCGGTGACACAGGTGTGCTTGAAGGTGGTCTAATCCCACCTGCAGTATTTGATCCAAGCCACCACGCACCACCTACAACTAAAGATGATGCTAATACTACTCCTCGAATAGGTCCGCCACCACTTCTGCCACCTTTTTTAGTAATATCTAGTGATTTACGGCCAATATCCATAATGAAGAATGTAGATCCTGAAGGATCCCAGTTGATTATCGGATTATTACCACAATACACAAATAGATTAAGTCCGCCAATATTATCTAAATCTAAAAACCCTACCCCGTCCGCATTAATAAATCTAGCTAGACGAGCATCATAATACCTGCTTTTTAAATAATAATAATTTGTTTCTCTATCTCTGTAATAACCTTTATAAACAAAATTATTAATTTGATCTATAGGCGAGTTAAATGGTTCAACTGAAATTATCCGTCCCCACGCATCATAGCGGTAAGATACTTCAACGTTACCCTCTTCATTAATAATTTCTGTAATGATTCCTAAAACATCTCTGACATAGAAATAGTTTCGATCATTAAACTCAAACCCAACTAATAATCCTTCTTCATTATAATGATATCTTATCGTTTGATTGCCAGTTCTTTCTAATATAATATCTGAACCGTTTAGTTCATATCTTGTTATCTGACCATTGACATTTTTAGCTATTCTAATGCCTTTTTCATCATATCCATATCTTATATCAAAACTCGAACTAAATGTTCTAAAATTAACATTGGTAAGATTTCTTCCTTCCCAGTTAAATTCACGAGCAAATACCCCTACACCAATATGAGAAGGATTACCGGCATAATTAGAATCGTAATTAAAGTTTTGATAGGTTCCTTCACCTACATTATCATATATTTCAATTAATCGATCAGGCCACTGTTGGTCATACTTATACGTATAACTTTCAATTGGAAAATCAGGGTATCCACCACTCTCAAAAATATTCTTTGTCAAAATATTTCCATTTTCTGTATAAGTAATTAACGTAGTAAGGTCAGATTTAGAATTAACCTCTTTTGTTAACCTTGATAAATAGTCGTATTCAAATTCTTGTGTCTGATTACCATAATCAATTAATGTAATATTCCCTAACTTATCACGCTCATATTTAACATTACTATTATTAGAACGCCTAATTTCACCAATTTGAAGCGATGTTGTTGAATCATTGCCCGGATTATTATATAGATAATCTGATTCTATTTTTGCAGTTCCTGTATTAATTACTTCCTTTGTTTTGCGGCCTAAAGAATCCACTTGAGCTTTCACGCTCATAAAAGGATTATTGTTTAATAATGCCATTATTTTGTTATTATTAGGTAAATATGGTGTAAATGTTAACATCTCTAATTGTCCATTTAACCAATTACTTGATACGCCTTGTTTAGTAATACTCGCCCCAATATTTGTCTGTACATCTGTATAGTTCATAAAGTCCGTAAGGCTTACTTGTCTGTTATTCACAAACATTGTAAATCTATTTGTACCCCATGTAATGGCCACTGTATACCATTCATTCATATTGCAGGTAAAACCTGGCATATTAATACTGTGTCTGGTTGTAAATAAGACTAATGTGTTATCCTGATTTAATCTTACCCCAAACCTTTCGTTTCCACTAACATTCTCAAAAATAATTCTTGAGTTTCCACCCATTAAAACCGGTTTGAATCTAATACTCATCGAGCCCATATGTCTGAATTCAAATTTATAGGCTAATGCCGACCTATTAGCTGATAAGCTCAAGCTTCCATCATAACTTCCATAAACATGTTTTTGATTTAACAAGTCATATTCAAACAATCTCAACTTATCAAGATTAAACTCTCGTTCCATATCAACTGTAATAATCGGCTTAACTCCAAATTTAGAGGTAAATGTTCCGTTTAAAGTTACTGTATGAAAATCATTATAAATCAAACTTCGTTCAAATTGCACTCCCGTTTTAGGAATTACATTATTCCTTGATTCAACCATTCTTCTCATTTGGCTTATCATCGCATTAAAACTTTGATTAGTATGTCTTGTTGCCCCAATCCCAAGCATGTATACGCCAATAATTCCTTGGCTATTACCTAAGGTCAATCCGTTTAAGAGTCTTGGATTATTAATTAAAGAAATCGTTAGACTCTCATTATTTACTTGAAGAAAAATGTTGCCATTACTAATATTTAGACCAATAAAGTGCCATGCCTGATTTCTAGATACCTGAATATCATCAGATGTCATCGCGATACTTCCATTAGGATTTAGCGTTCTTAATCTAAAATGATATTGATTCCCTATAGTCCTAACACTAATGCTTATTCTAGGTACTCCAAAATTTAAGGATAAAAATACATCTTCATTAACAATTGATTCAAATGTAAACCAACCATAGACTGACTTTTCATCCGCAAATTTATTATGCCAATCAAGCGGTAAATCTGCCCTTCTACTATTTACTGTATTTAAATCATAATTAACAATTCTTCTTTGAATAATATTATAGTTTTCACCAAAATAATCATCAAACTTTAAATCATCAGATAGTTCTGTTGTTGGTCTAAAGCCATGAGCACCAAGCAGTTGGTTTCTAAAGGTTGAAAGATCATCATCTAGAAAAGTCCTAGCTATTCGCTCTCTTAAGCCTAAGCTATTGTAGCCAGCACTTTCGTACGCATATTCAAAATCATAACTTCTGACTGTATCATTAATATTATAACTAAATTTTTGGGGCATGTTTAAATTATCATATTCAAAGCCAAATGTTTTACTTCCGTTGACCTCTTTAATCAGATTTCCTCTTCCATCATAAGAAAAGTAAGTTTCGCCTTTTAAATCTGAAAAAGATTTCATTACTTGATTTAATTCATTATATTGATATTTTACTAAAGGTCTACGACCAAAACGAATTTCATCAATTAAGTTATTATCATTATAAATAAAATCAAAAGCTTCTTCTTGATTATTACCATACATTTGTCTTGTGATTAATCCTGAATTGATGCCATTAAATAATCTGTCATAACGATAACTCTGAACTACAATATTGCCTGCTAAAACTTGAGTTAGTCTCCCCCACTCATCATAATTAAAGTTATATCTTGCATCACTATTTGAAACTGACCTTATTGTTAAGTCATTATTGTATTGATAATTGTTTGTACTGCTTTGATTACCGCTTAACCTTCTGTATGTTATTAAATTGCCGCTTTCATCATATCTGAATTCCGAATCAGTTCCTAAGGGGTCAGTTTGTTTCTGAACTCTACCTAAATAATCATAATTAATTAATGTTTGATTACCAAATTCATCTTCGCTACGAATTAACTGATTCTGATTATTAAAATTTTGATTAAAACTTAAAATATTAGAACCAGCTTCTATCTTAGTATTGATTACGTTATTATTGTCATCAAATGTAAAATCAATTCTATTTTGATTTTGATCGGTAATAGTTTCTAATCTTCTTTTTTCATCATAATAAAATCTGGTAATATTACCGGCATCATCAATATTTTGAATAACTCGATTAAAAGAATCATAGTTAATAGTTGTTCTTGTATCTGTAGATTCTGCTAATGTCAATAAGTTTCCTTTTAAATCATAGTTGTAATATGATCCACTATCTATCTGAAACATCTGAATTCCGGATATTAATAACGTTAATTCGCCCTGATAATGGTATTCTAATGTAATTCGATTAAACTTCCTAGTCGGCATAATTTTACTGACTACCATTTGCCAATCCTTACTCTGATCTTTAAAATCAAATTCAAAGGTTTCAGTTGTATCACCATGTAAAAGTATTATAACTTTCGCTATCGCTGCCCTACAAATATCTCCTCTTATCCAACTGACTAAACTTAAACTATCATAAGCATTTCCTGAAACTAATAGTCTTTGAAATAGGACTTGCCTTGTCGTTGTTGGGTTAAATTGAAAGGCCCTTCCCCCTAATACAGTATTTAGTGGTGGCGAGATAGTTAGATTAACCACTTGTCCAAAGTTAATTATTGAATCGTTAACACCATCCCAATTAGCTGTGCCATAGTTAAAGAAACCATTACTGATTAAGGTTGACTTTGTTATTTCATTATTACTAGTTTGGAAATTATCAAAATAGATGAAGCCGCCTCTTAAATTATCACAATTTATTTCTATTGTCACAAGTGTGTTATTGCCTGAGACAAAAATATTGTTAATTGTCCGTTTATTCCAGCCACTATTTCTGGGTATTATATTAACGCTTGGATTACTATTGCCAAATCTTACCGATACATTGACACTACCACTCATATGAATCGTTCTTACATAAAATGATAAATTATATGTTCCGGCATTAAGTCGAATCGTTTGTCTGATTGTATTAGCTCTGTTTCTTTGTTGGCTTACTCTTAAAATCTGTCTACCTTGTATACCACCAGTAGAAATCTTTACTGTGCTATAATCATCCGCATACCATCTGAACAATCTTGGCTCATTTTGTGAACCAATAATATTAAAATCATATGGATCCACTACGTTAAAACTATGATTTAAAATCTCGGCTTGTGAATGATCTATTGTGATTGAATTTGCTTGAGGTACCTGACTTCCTGATGTATTTATCATCGAATATTCAGTAGCGGTTGCGTTTAATTCATCATCAATTTTTTGAATCACAAATCCATATTTACTATAATAATGGAATACTGACTTATTAGTAAAATCTCTGATTATTGTTGAATTAATATCTGCCCGCCAAATTAAATCCATCCATTTGCCATTTCGTAGCGGGCTAACTGTCTGGTTAGTGACTCTGGTAACCCTACTTTCAAAATAGTTTATTAGAGCTGCTCGATTTGTTCTTTCATCAATCACTCTTGTTAACCAAGCCGAAGTATTATATTCATAACGTGCTATAAATAAAGTCTGATTCGGCTCTACTGCATAATTAATAAATCTGATACTTCTTAAAGTATGAATCCCATCATAATCAAATTCTAACCTTTTATGCTCGTTTATAAAATTCACTCTTTGTAAAAAGTTACTGGCATTGTACTCTAAGAAAACCTCATGCCCATCCGCTTCGATTACGGTAATTCGATTATTAACACTCAAAAAAGTTGTGACACTTCCATCATTTCTTCTAATACTTCTTATTAGTCCCTGGTCTGATAATATTACTTCATTTTTATCACTATCAATTATTGAGAGTGCATCTCCGCTTCTTTCAATATAGGAAAAATCATCAAGATTTACAAATATATATTGATGATTTGTGATAATATCAACTTCCGCAGCTTGATTTCTTGTTATTCTTTGGTAGTGAATTACTGTTTGATCAGCACTAACGATTGTTATCCTATTGGTTGTGATTGTCACTCCATAATCATAGCTCATCCGCCAGCCACCTGGTAGACTTTTAGTTTCTCTTGTGATAATATTTGGTCTTCTATTTGTATTAAAAGCACCAATACTAATTGGATTTTTTACAGCAGTGGTTGAAAAACCTTCAAAAAAGTGGGTTAAGCCTCCTGTAAAGTTATTAACAAAACTTGTCCCCGCAAATCCATAACTAAAATCACTTAAATCCTGATTACTGGATAATCCAAAAGGGCTTACCTCTTCAAGTACTAACATTTCATATGGATTTGTAGAAGTCGGAAAACTGATTAAAACTGATCCTATAACTTCTAATCTAATAGCTCTTGAAACATTACTATTACCTCGCCATCTTCTTGCGAGTTCTGTCAAATCAAGCTCAAATGTATAAAGTTGCGGTTGATTCGGAATTAAGTATTCCGCAATAATTCCACCAACATTAATTGATGTAGTTAAAGTAATTCCACCTGAAATATTGTTTGTGACTTCTCTTACTATTACTCTGCTTCCAGCACTTCTAAAGTTAGTCTGAAATCTTATTTTCATATTAGCAATATGGTCCAGTTGATTGAATAATACTCCATCCGTTATCCTTAAAAATAGATAGTTGTTAGGATCAATAAATGCACTTGAAGGGTTATGGAATATTGTTCCAGTATTAATATTACGTACTGTTAAATCAACTGTCATTCCTAAGTTATTCGTTAGTCTTTGCATCATTTCCCCCTTATTTAGTTTAAAAAGCCATTCGCACAAAAACATGCAAATGGCTTCATTTTATTTTTTTCGTTTCATCAAGTCGCCATTTGGTTCATCAATGTATATTTTTTATTTTTAATTTTCATTAAAATTATAACATAATTTAACAATCTTTTCCATTATTTTCGTTCGACAATCTAAAATATATCTCCAAGTCCCTTTACAAACTATTAAAAAGCCATTAGAATAAACTAATGACTCTTCTATTTTATTACTTAATTGAATGCCATGTCATCTGGATTTATATCACTAGATTCATCTTCTGATTTTTGATTATTATTTTCCTTTTGCCTGCGCTTGTTATTCTTCTCAATTGTCATTTTCAGTTCTTTTTTATCATAATAAATCATTACGAAAATAGGAATAAAAAGACCTGTTAATATAAATGTTCCAACTAGCCATCCAAATATCATTCCAAAATATCTAAATATTCCAATATTAAATCCCCAATATAAGATATTTGATACTATTAATAAAAAGGTATTTATATAGGAAGTTAGAGTACACCAAAATACAACTCGAGTCATTCCTGTATGTTTTCTGTCATGATATATAAATAGATACTTAAATTTCCCAAGATTATACGTTTTATTAAATAACGAATAATCTTTTTTCATCTTTTTATCTAGAGCCCATCCCATTAAAAAGAGTCCTGCTGGAGAAAATATCATTCCAAAAATTGCTGCATTAGCAAATACTTGTGGTAATCCACTTAATACTATCATTTACATAGACCCTTTCAACAAATCTAACAATACAGTATTTGAAACTTGTTCAAATCTTGGAATCTTCTGAACCGAAATCCATCCACCAATTCCTCCGATAAATACTGCCAACATTATTTTATCACGATCTACGCGACCTGTGTTAATTAATTGTTGGGTGGCAGATATTCCTACTGTTGCAACCGTGTATCCTCCAAATTTAAATGCCATTGCTGTAACTGTTTTCGGTTCAGGAATTAAACCACCAATCACCGCACTTGCAAAGCCTGAAACCATTCCCCATCTAAGTCCATATAGTGCATTATCAATATCCCAATCACCTTCACCAGTTAATCCACCTGTTACAAATCCTGATCCCATCCCAGTTAAAATGTCTACACTACCTAACATTAAAATTTGTTTTCCTGAAAACTTACCTTTAGTTAAAATCGCTTTATTTGTTGTTTTTGCAATCATAACCGACTTACTAGCTAACGCCATCTTCTTAACTGCGAAGAAATGTGATAATACTCCTTTTGAAGCGATTGCTACAATTAATAGCGCCCCTAAGATAATCTGATTCCACCAATTATTACCTCTGACAACCTGTAGTTGCGGTGAGACCATATAATAATCCTCAAAAGTATGTGGATTAGCTTTTGACATTAAGAAATTATTATTAAATGCTGCATAAGGTGACTCCCAAGGACTACCTTAATATACCCATATTATTCTATTATAGTTATACACTTTAAGCGAAAGAAAAACCAACTAGTTTTAATCTAGTTGGTTAATTAAACTTATTCTGTTTTAGACGATTGTCTTTTAGTCATTCCTTTAATAGAATTAAAAATTATGTAAAGTCCATTAGTTATTGCAATTAATCCAATTAATATGGAAATGTTAATCTCAAATGTTGGGGCATTATTATTAATTTGGGCTAAAACTATTATTCCGAAAACAATTAAAAATAGCGATAGTCCCCATAATATTATATCAATTAATTTCTCTAGCATATTCATATCACGGTTGAAGTAAAATCATCCTTCCTCTAAATGTCATCCCCTCATTACTTCCTACTGGTAATGATACGCCACCAACTCCAAAGTTTAAACTTAAACTTCCTCCAAATGATCTAGTATTGTGGAAATAGGTAATTTGAATATTTGCATAACGCTCTACTAGTATAAATGATGACCCTGATACATCTAGACTTCGAGATAAGTTCTCTCCTGGAATAATTAGAGGAATATTTGGATGTGGACTAGTATCCAGAATAGTAGGAACCCCCAATCTATCGACCGTATTAAATCTATAATCTACACCAAAACTTCCATGATGTACCCCCTGAATTGAAACGTTATACCATCTTTGTTCATGAATTCGACGAGATGGTTGTAAACGATCTATCCTATATTCTGCTCTATAAGCTCCTCTTAATAAATGATTAAATCTTGCATCTACTATTGCAGTCGGCGAGTGCCAAATTGTCAAACGATCTTCACGAGGAGCTCTAGTCGGTAATTGTTGATTAAAAATTACGTTTGCACTAATTTGATACATTCTTGCCCCAGAAGGATTAAATCCATTAAAATAAATAAATGTCATAAATCTTAATTGATTGTGCCACTCATCAACCAATGTAGAAGGAGGTTCTGGTGTGTCACAGCAGCAATCTCCCCAATGTGGTGATATATTTTCCAGTTGAATTTTGACACCATAACTACCCGTGAATTTTTCTGTATCTAAATCATATGTTTCAGACAGCTCTAATACTCGTTCTTCGGTTAAAACATTCTCGCTTACATTCCTTCTAAATGGTGTGACCATTACGGTTTCTTTACTAATAGTGATAATCTCAAGTTCTTCACTAATTACTTCATGATTAATTTCATAAAGTGTTTCTTCCCCAAATGCATAGATCTTGCCACTAACAAATAAAGCTGCAAAACACAGTACTACTGTAATACCAATTAAATACTTCCTCATTTTCTCTTTTCCTCCTTATTTTTTTGATACCGTTTACATATTATTCTATCACATTATATCAATATATTACTACAATTATTATTGAATTATTTAAAACTTTCAACATTTATATTTTATGTTAAAATACAACTAGGGGGATGAGTATTTCTTTTAATAACAATGTTTACGAAATACTCTTTACAATAATGTCTAAACTTAGTCTGAAAAAAATCTTTTAATATATCTTTCATGCACTCTATTATTAGTATCAATAACATTGTGGTTCTCCACAAGTGCGTTGTCTGGAACAATTCCAAATGTAGGCGGAGAGTATTCTATTACCTTTTTAAATATAACTTTCGGCACTAGCCTTATATCTCGAATGACTACTATGAATCTTAGATACCATTTATTTTCATTTAGTTTCTGGAACTTTTTTTCACTTTTATTAGTATTGCTTGCCTTTATCGGAAATATCTACCTAATTGTTCTTAATAAGAAAAAAATTAGATTGTTATCAATTATTATTGCATCTATGTGTATCATCGGTGGCTTTCTAATATTCTTTGTTAAACAATTTGTAATTACCAATAGCAATTGGGCTTGGACTTGGCCTCCACATCACCATATAACCTCTGGTTTAAGTTTAAGTGTTAGCACTTGGATAATTGCATTTAGTTCAATTATTGCTGGTGGATTACTAATGCTTAATTATTTTTTACAAAGAAAAAAGCAACACAAAACCGCTAATTAATTATAGCACATTTCAATAGTCTTTTGAATTCTAAATCGTTTGACAAATTACGACAAATCGTAAAATAAAACTGCTAATTTTTCAGCAGTTTTTTATTTATAACTTTATTAATAAATTGGCGAATTAATCTTATTTAATATTGGTAGCCTTCCTTCATAATTCTGAAAAAACATTAACCAACTATTCTCAACATCAACACAGTCTTTTGTTTCTAAAACTAAATAATAAAAATAATATCCTAGCCCATCTTGAGTGATCGATTTTTTATCTTTATTTTTTATATGTTGTTTAAATCGTTCTGAAATTCTTCTATCTGCTTTGCCAATATAAAGAATATCATCATCCATTGTCGTAATAACATAACATCCTGGAAGGTCTGGTACATGAATTTCATGTGATGCTAAAAACAATGTCTTCTTTTCTATTTTAGGAATTAATTTGTTAACCTTCATTTTATATAACTAAATCTAGTGTTGTATTTTCAGCTTTTGAAAGAGATATTACTAGTTCATTAACAATTTTAGTAATTGCCCCTGAATTTAATCCACTTGCTTTTCCTCCGCTCTTCCAAAAAGCTGAGTGACCAATCCCTATTGCTTCACCATCTACAGTCTTAAATGCTTGTTTCAATTTTTCTTTCATAACCGCAACTGTAAAGTTCGCATTACCACTACTAAGAATATTTCTTACAAATTCTACAAAGAATTTTGAAAATAAATCAGCACCATTGTATTTATACAATCCATCTGCACTTCCATCAATATTAATCAATTCATCAATCGCTTTCCAGTAATTTCTGAATATCTGTTTTTGCTTTGTTGAGTCTTGATCTATTAAAGGATTATTTTTAACTAAAACATACTTTTTAATAAACTTTACAAAGGTTTCTTCTTTAAGCTTTCCAGATTTTCCTGATGAATTAGCCATCTTAATTTTATCTTGCCACGGACTATCCGAATTATTATTTAAATACTCAACATACGCAATTGCTTTTACATCTGATCCTTTTTCAACTAAATTACGAATCCATCTTGGTAATGTAGGAATATCTTCAATATCGATTGCTTCATGAAGTCTTGCTCTAATTCTTTGCGATACTCCCTCATCAACTGATTTTTGAGTTGTATTAACAATTAAGAAGTGAGCCGTTTGAGAAATTTTATTTAAGTTATCCGCAATCGTCACTGAGACTTCAAAATCCAATACTCTTGTATCCTCTAATGCAGCCATTCTTAATCCTTCTAATCTATGTTGTCCATCCACAACACTAAACGCATCAACTTCCTTCGTATCAATGCTTAAGGTTGATGTTTCCTCATTAAAGTCTAATTTTGAATCGGTTGCTAAAAAAATACTAGTTGGCAAAAATGAATCACCTGTATCCATTCCATCAAGAATATAATGAGATAGTTTTTTTGCTCTACCTTCGTTTAATAGTCTTTGATAACCCTTATTTTCATTATCTAATGGATCTAACCTTTCAACCGTATAAAAGTTTTCACTTAAAAGTTCTCTTACCTTCATAGCTGTTAAATATAGCATCAAATTTCCTTGATTAACTTTACATGCTTTTAATTCTAATTTCATAATCGGCTTCTCCCTTAGAATAAAAATATTTATTGTTTTATAGTTTAAATTGTAAATATTATACAATATCCGCCATATTTTATCAATTATTTATAAAAATAAAAGGTCGATAAATCTTATTAAATGTTTACCGACTCTATTTACTCTTATTTTCTTTTAAATGAATCATTACTTCTCATAAAAGTGTTAATTTTTCTCAATCTTGACTTTATAAACAGGTATTATTGCATAGTTAATTTTTAAATTTAGGATATAACTTTGAATTACGCCGAAACTGAACAAATTATTCTTTCACATTCGTTTAAAATATAATCTGGAATTAAATCAAAACTATCCGCATTTAAATAATATAAATGATTATTCTCAATGTGATATGACTCACATAAGTATTTCCATAAAACTTCATTCTTCTCAATACTATTCTTTTCAACAAATATTCTAGTAATATTTAACTTACCAAATCCTCCGGCTTCTTTGAACTTTTGACGCAAAAAGATATTATCATCAATGAGTTTTAATACTGAGGCATAGTCACTAAACGATTCTACTCGATTTTTTATATTGAATTCGGCCTTTGCAATATCTGATGCTGCCATTTCAACTTTTGTTCCATCAATATTTTTAATATATGGAACTTGTTCTAAATGAATTAAGCTAGATAGCAAATTATATTCCATGCCTTTATCATTAGTTAACTCATAGTGTTTTCTTAAGTGAACAATTCTTGTAATAATATCATTATCTTGATTTTGTGCAGATTCTTCCTCAAAAACTGTTGCATTTTTTATATCATTTTTATTTATTTCTTTTTCAAAAACTTTACCGTTTCTGTTTAATAAATAACTAGCATTTGCAATTTCTCTATTCGGCTTTCCATTGAGAATAAAATCTATTATGGGTGAGAAATCATGCGTTAACATCAATACTGTTTTTCCATAAAAATTATTCTCACCTCTAGACTTAAACAAATGATAAATTAATGCGTATTTTTTTGTATCATCAAATGATGAAACCGGATCATCCAATATTATTAAATCTTTGTTTTTGCATAACGCTTCTATAGAAAATAAAACCAATGCAATTGCATTTTGCTCCCCAAAACTCAATTTGTTTTTAGGATCAGCAATTATTATATCAGTAGATATAGGCTTTAAAACAGTTTTATAATCATCCGTACTTTTCTCAATAACTTCTATCACATATGGAATTCCTGCTATATTCAAAAAACTATTTACATTAAATTTAACTGCTTTGATACATGATGCAAGTGCTGATTGCAACTGTCCAAGCTCCGCTTTTAGTTCTAATATACTTTCTAACAAACTGGCAATTAAATTATTGATTTCTTGAGCAAGATGCTTTTCATCTGCAGGAAAATCATTAAAAACTGTCATTTCCAATTGACTAGAGCGTAATAAATTTTCAAGAGAATTCTCTTTTAATGTTTTTGATAAATTTACTGCTGTCATATATTTAAGATTTTGAATTTTTTGCATTTCCAATTTTAAAGTTAAAAATCTCATTTTAATTTCTTCTAAGTTTTCTTGGGTTGGTGTACCAGTAGCTTGTTTTACATTTGAAATAATTTGTTTTGTAGTCTCATCTGCATATGTTGATATCTTCGTTAATTGCTGCTTGGAAGCGGAATTACTCTTAATTTTAGTAGAGTTGTATGTCTCTTTTACTATTCTTTTGGTCTCATCAAAATTTTCAGGTAATTCTGAGTTACAATATGGACAAATATGTTCATTGCCACTAATAAACGATTCCGCTTTTTCAAACCATGCACTCCAGTCAAAATTATTTGGTGCAGTTAAATATTTCTTATAGGTCTCTATTTTTGGATTAATCTTAGTCAAATCTCCATTTTGCAAACCATTGACTATTGTCGCCTTTGCACCTGTGCTTAAGACCCCCTTAGCAGTTACCGGAAATCCTTTAATAAAATCGTTCATAACGTTGATAAAATCTGAAAATCCATTTCCTTCTATTTTTTCTTTTATTTTATGTAATTTAGCATCAATTTTTTCAACTACTTGGTCATATGTCTCGGTTTTTATGATTATCTCATAACTATTATTGGCAATGTCTTCTTGGAACAAATGTCTATCAACATAACCCTTGTCAAAATAAATTGCGGATTTTATTTCTGTCGGTATTTCTACCTCTGGAATATCATTACTACCATATTTCTTCAAACTTTCTAATTGGTCATTTTCTTCAAGTTTATAAAATATAGATTTTCCTAATGTAGTTTTTCCGACACCATTAATTCCATATTTTATATTTAATTTATTCAACTCAATATTAAGTTTTGCTTCAGATGTTGCTCCTGCATTCTTTATTTTTATTTCCATACTTTCTCCCTTTTAAACGATTTACATTGGTTAAATTATAACATATATCGACATACTTTTCTTTAACTATCGTTCGACAAACCAAAATAAAAACTGCTGATTTCCTAAGAAACTCTCGCAGTTTTTTATTTTTGCATATTTTATTGAGGTAAGTTATCCCACCAACCAGTTGGTAAACTACCCATCACAAACGCCCAAATTGTAATTACTCTGTTATTACCTGAGGTTCTAATATCAACATTAGCATTTTGTGGATTTACTACTTCATAAGTCCAGTTTAGTGGCATTACATATTGTCTTGCTACTACCTGTCCTGAATTGTTGTTTGATGAGATTCCACGTGTGATTGCCGGAACATTATCCGGATTAGCATTAAACGTAGTCCAATTCAATGTTCTCATCCATGTATCATTAGCTGGATTTAGCGTTGTTGGAATTGGTGTAATCAGCCATGCAATATTATGAATTGTAACTGGAGGATTAGAGCCTGATGCAGCCTGGTTATTAATTTGAACTCTTAAATGGAATTGGAAACTATCATTTCTAAAACCTAATCTTACTTCTGAATTACTACTGTTCTGACTTGTAGACACATGCCAGAAATCACTATTTTCAAAGTATTCATCAATTAAAGCTCTAAGTCTTGCTGCTGCGTTAGGAAGACTTGCTCTAAAGGTGATTTCAAACGATGGGACTGCTGATAGATCAAATGATGTTACTTGACCATAATCTGAAACAGTTGTTGTAATATTAGTTCCTGCTGAGGTTAGAGTTCCAATTCGGTGGACAACCGTTAAAGTTTCTCCTGAATTAAGTCTATAGTTTAAAACCCCATTTGATTTCCAAACATCAAATTCGACCCAACGGCCAATAGTTCCGATATTTCCGTCACTATCTTCATCTGATGGTAAGCTTACTTGTGATGACCAATATGCAAAAGCTAAGCCACCTAAAATAATCATAATCAATAACATTCCAAGGAATACTAACTTTTTACTATTCATAAACTAATCACATCCCTTCATTTTTTATGCATATAAACTCAAACTTATTTTACATTATTAATCGGTTTTCTCATCATAAATGTGAAATTTCTCACACCTTTTCTTAATTTTTTCTATGATTTCCGGATAGTTTAATTCAAACTTTGTTCGTTTAAAATTATCCCAAATTTTCTCATAAAGATAAATCATGTATTCGGTTTTAGAATCATTAAATGCCTTATTGAAATATGCGAACTTATGCTTTATCGCAACTCCTTTAATCTTCGTAATAAACCTTTGGATGATAACCTGATAATTCTTAAAGGTAAGACAAGCATCTTTCGATTTAACCTCTTCATCTATTTCTGAAAACAGTCGGTTAAATTTATGAAGGCTTAAATCTGATGTAGTTAAGTAATTTGAATGAATCAGATATCTTGTAAATACATGATTCAGCTTATCAAGCTCCTGATCTTGTATTTCAAAAAAATCATCTTCTTTATCAGAAAAATCCGTTAGGCTTATTTTATCTATTTTATTCTTTTTTAGTCTATTATTTTCTTTTTTAAAATCTTGACTCTTAACTCTAGACTCTTGTTGGACATTGTCCAATTGATGTCCAATTTGTTTTTGGACATTTTTAGCTCGTTGTTCACGCTTATATTTAGCCCAATTTGTCTCACTTCCAACAAGTGAATCAAAATTACTTATACAAATAATTTCACCCTCATTATAAATAAATCCTAAGTTCCTTAACATCTCAATCGCAACCCTTACTGTGTCAATTTTAAAGAACATTAATTCCTGAGTCAATGTTGTTAAATCATAGATTATTTCAATATCATTAACCTTTTGAACTAGTCGACCTTTAGAGTTAATTGATAACATAATCAAATAAATATAGATACTGAAATACCAACCTCCATCCGGTTGGCGCATTAATAATTTTATTTCAGTCGAATACATCAGATTAGTCTTTACTTTGATCCAATGAAATGTTTTTTCTTCTTTTATCATGACTCTCCACCTTAAAGGTTTGAGCTCAGGAATTTAATCTACCTGCGCTCAATTTTAATTTTCAAAACTTTAAACTTATGTTAAAATGAAACTAATATTTATGAACATGAGGCTAAACTATGAAACATAGAAAAAACCTTTGGACTGCTGCTGTTATTGTTACTATTACTAATTTTTTTGTTTACCTGGCAGTTTCTCAACTAATTGAACAAACCTTTATTCCTTATACATTTTTTCTGCTTTTCTTTTCTAATATCATATTTATTTTATGGGTTATATTAACCGCAATAAGAAAGAAATATTGGGAGTTCCTATTTTTGTGGGTATTTATAATTAGTTTAGTTTCTGCCTTTGTAATTTGGGCAATAATACAAGACGCTTTAGGATCAAGAATTATGCTTTTTTTATTCTTTGCTCCAGGAGCCTTTATCTTTCCAGGCTTCGTAGTTTTATTTGTTGCTGAGATTGTTTATCTCTTTAAAAGAAAAAATAAATCTGAAGAGTTACTCAAATAAATTTCTAAACATTTCCGCTAATACATTAATTACGATTCCATTACCCGCAAATTCATAAAGCCTGGCATCACTAAAATTATTAGCGATTAAATCAATCCGATGATCTTCCCATCCCATTAACCTCAAAGATTCCCTTGGGGTTATTTTTCTAATCATTAAAGCTTCATCTTTCGCAACTATTACTCCTAAATCTCCAACTGTCCTTTTAATCGTTTGAATCTTCCCCTTTTGAACACATCCTCTTTTTTGATGTGGTCGGTTAATATAAATTCCATCCCCAAGTTTTGCTTCATTAAATCCTTTGATTGTATTCTCCGGTACTATCACAAAATTATCACTAACAGTCGAACCTTTTCTTGTGGTGATTGTAAAGGCATAAGGACTTTTGTTCGCATCATGCGGTTTAAAACGTTTCTCTCTGATATAACCGTTTCTGTCAGTCGGATCCGTACAATACATCAAGAATGTTTCACTCACAAAATACTTTTCATCTACCTCAGAATCCAAATAATCAAGAAGTTTCTTTTCAAGCGGAAACGCCTTAGGAAACACATAATCATCTGTTGGATTAAAAATTGATACGAGAAACACTCGTTTCCTTGTTTGTGGTATTCCATAATCCTTAGCATTAAGAACCTGCCAATAGTTTTTATATCCCAGTGATTCTAAAAACTTTAACCAATCATTAAAATGATGAATGAACTTTTTAGAGACCAACATCGGCACATTTTCCATCACTAAATACTTCGGTAATTCATTATCTGCCCCTGCGGCGAGCAGTAATCTTTCTACTTCCCATAGAAGGCTTGATGCGGTCTTAGAATCTTTATCCATTCCCCTCATCTTACCTGCTAATGAAATATCTGTACAAGGTGCCGCATAACAGACCAGGTCTGCTTTCGGTAATTTTTCAATCTTTCTAATATCTCCAAGGTTAGGTACTTCACCATGTAACAGTCCGTGTGCCTTGATTGCGTACTTATTAATCTCTGATATCCCTAAGATTTCATGTTTTATCCCAAGTCTGTTAAGACCTTCTGTATAACTGCCAATCCCCGCAAACAGCTCTAAAACAGTCAGTTTTTGGGCATGGTTAAAAACAGGCGCCTCATTGCCTGTAATTTTACTACTATTCATTTATTAAAAAAATCCCCTTAAATTTAAATTATTATTTTTTGTTTAAAATATCAATCGGTCTTCTCAAGACCTTTACTTCTTTTAATTCTAAAAAGCGTGTTAACGCTTCTTCGGTGATGCGGACCTGATTACCAAGTTTGATCGCTTTTAATTCACCACTTGAAATATACTTGCCAATCGTTTTCCTTGAGACTGATAAAAGCTCACAAACTTCAAAGACTGAATATATTTTCATTTTTTCTTCTCCTTACCAAGTACTCTTTCAAGTACTTCATCAATGAACTTAATCCCTTTCTCAGAAACCATTAGTTGGCTATTTGAAGTTAAACTTCTAGAAGCGTTAGCTTCCCATTTGAACATTCTAAAACTTCCATTCTCAATCAAAGATGGGTCAACTTCATTTTTATTGTTTAAAACCCCTTCAATCCTTAAAATTGATAAAAGTTTGACATAATCGATTTTTTTCTTTAGTTTCTTATGAACCTTAATCAAAGGTATCATGGTTGTGAAATTAGTAAACTCTTTAAAACGATTAGTTGAACAACTTAGCTCATTAAGCTTTCCTTCAAGAATTGTTACCTCTTTAGTCTTTTCTTCTACAGTTTCAATCAACTTATTTGTTTGATCCTGGGTTAAGACAATATCCTTAAAAAAATGCGAATATGAAGTTTTATGATTATGAATCGCTTCTTTAATGATTGTTAAGTACTTATCCGCATTACTAACCTTTGAAAAATTCCTAATCACCGTTAGGTGTTCTTCTTCAATTCCTGCGACTCTTTTCGTTTTGCCTTCTTCTAGAACATCAAAGAAGTTAATGTTACCTTGATACTTATTTGGCAGCTCAGCCTGCCTTATATTAAAAATTTTAACGATGTCACTTAATAAAAGAAAATAACTCTCTAGCTTCAAGCTATATATAATCTGGATTATCTGTTTATCCGATATCCTAATCTTTAGGATGTCCTGCTTCATGCTTATCTCCCTTTTTATTGCCGAGTATTACGTCTGAGACAAGTTCGTTTGTGCCTGACTTCATTTTTTCAACCAGGTGTGAATATATTTGGGTTGAAGTAATTGAGGAATGTCTTAAACTTTCCTTTACTTCTAAAATTGATGCGCCCGCGATTAATGAAAGTGTTGCGAACGAATGTCTTGTGGAATGTGCTGAAAAAGCTCTCGAGTCAAGTCCAATACTCCGAAAGTGCTCCTTAATCATTGACCGTATGACAGCGGTCTTCATTCTGATCTCTTTGCCTGATCTTAAATGAGTGGTAAATAACGGATTTCTTTTTTGATGCAGGTTGTTCCTACCTTCTAAATATTCCAATAAAATTTTATACACATCAAACGTTAGTTTGACAAAATTGTCCTTATCATCTCTACCTTTTCCTTGGATGTATAGGACATATCCGTTTCCGACCACATCAATGTCTTCGATGTCGGCCCTCTCAATCTCTACCGAGCGTACTCCGGTAGTAAACAATAAAACTATAATTGCCAGATTTCTTTTTCCTTTTTGTGTATTAGCTTTCTTCCTGGCATTTACAATCACTCTTCGGATATCTTCTTCTGTTAACGGTTGTCTTTTATAAGTAGTTGCGACTTTAACCCCTTTAACAGCGTACGTAATATCCTCATCAATTCCGTTTAATTTTAAATATCGGTAAAATCCCCGCAAGACCACGAGTGTTTTTTGGATAGTTGCGGATGCTAACTTTCGCTTAATCAAGTATTCTTTGTACGCTAATATCGTATTTCTGTTGGGATTCTTAATCCCACATTCTCTAAGATACTCTAAGTAAGCGGCTAATACCTTTTCATATGAAACTTTTGAGATCGGTTTTAAATCAATGAATGAAATATATTCATCAATTTTTTGAGCAATTGAATAAGAAGTTATTCGGTTAAGATCCATCTGCGGTCACACCTCAAACCTTTACTTCTGCGTTCTAATTGATATAAAAGTTCTTCTTTGCATAAACTTTCTAAGCTAACCTCAAAAAGTGTGGCCAGATCATTAAGCATTACGACATCCATCTTATGTCCTCTTGTGCCTTGTTCAATCTGATAATAATAGGCATTTGATAGGATAAGTTTGTTTGTCACTTGATAAATTGATAATCCTAATCTTTTTCTTAAGTTGTATAAATACATCCTTAAGTGGGATCTTTGTTTTTCTGATAAATTACTTTCATTCACGAATCCTTCCTCCTTCTTTGTTCGTGAATTATTTTATCAGCCAATCTTTCAGTTATTTTGGTCTGGATAAAAACCAAAACAACCATTAACAATTTGTTAATAGTTTACATGTATTAAAAAGTTCTTCTTCGTTAATATTATACAACTTTAATTGTCGTTTTTTAAGATTTTTTGACATGCGATATATTATTTTAAATTATAACTTAACAGTTTGTTAATATACTTTTATGATATAATATTAAAAATCATCATATTTATAAGGAGTGTTACATGAAAAAGTCATTTGATCAGGTAATTGGTGAGAACATTAAATTCTTAAGGAAATCTAATAATATCTCACAAGCTAAGCTAGCTAAACATCTAAATATTACTCCGGCATCATTGTCTTATTATGAAACCGGAACAAGAAGTGTCCCCTTAAATCATTTGTTTACTATTACTAAATTCTTTAACATAAGTATGGATTTAATGAGTCATAGTTTAGAGGCTTATGACTTTAAGGAAGGTGCTGTTTTCTTCGACCTTTTTACGATTGGTTCTTCAACTATCTACTCTGATAATGCAATAAGACTTTCTAATCCATATTCTAAGTTTTTTGTGATGAAGGATTCTAATGGTGATACTCTGGTGTTTTTACGCATGTCTGAATTTAGTCCTGGGACTGTCTTAGTAAGTGATGGTAGTTTTTTAAATATCACCGACCTAAAGAAAGTTAGTAAAATGTCCGAAAATTCTAAAATATTTCTAACTACTATTGAGGAAGTTGAAGGAACAAATAAAAATGAGCCGCTATATACATATACCGACTCTAAAGGAAAAAAGTTCATTTTAGCTGATAAAACTAACTTTATTTATTATGGAGTTTTAATCGCTAGGATTAATCATATCAAGGAAGTCACCGACTTCTTCTCAAGCAACTAAAATTTATAAAAAGGTACGTCAGTACAAAGGATTATGCGGTGAGCGAACTATTTCGCTCACTTTTTTATGCTTAAATAGTACTAGCGTACGGCGACTAATCACTAATATGCATATAAAGCCGTTAACAACTAATTAAAGTGCGTTAGCACCTTGATTAACTCTTTCAACTAAGGTATAACACAAAGGCATGCTAACGCATGTTTGGTAAAGGGAGGAATCTATTATGGTGAAAAAAATTGAGTTAATTAAACCAACAAAGCTAATACGACAAGATGAAACGAGTCTTATTATTCAGAAAAAATGTGTTGCGGCTTATACTAGGGTCTCAACTGATTATGCAGACCAACTTAATTCTTACCGCGTTCAATGTGAAGAATACACTAATAAAATTATGAATAATTCTGAATGGATTTTTAAGGGAGTTTTTGCGGACCAAGGTATCTCAGGAACTCAAGCCAAAAAGAGACCTGAATTTATGAAAATGATTGAACTGGCAAAGGCTGGCGAAATCGACTTAATCTTAACAAAGTCCATTTCAAGGTTTGGTAGAAATACTGCAGAACTAATTACCATTATTCGTGAATTAAGAGAGCTTAATGTTGAAGTCTTCTTTGAGAAAGAAAACATTTCATCCTTAGACCCTAAACTTGACTTTCTCTTAACGATTCTTTCTTCAGTTGCTCAAGAGGAATCCAGAACAGTTTCTACTAACGTTAAATGGACTTATGAGAAAAAGTTTAAAAAAGGGATTGTGGATCCACGTCGGATTTATGGTTATGAAGTCATTGATAATAAATTTTCAATTATTCCTGATGAAGCCAAAGTCATCAGACAAATCTTCTATCTGATTTCTCAGGGTTTTAATATTAACGATATCAGAAAAACATTAGAATCTAATAATATCAAACGTCATGATGATAAACCGTTCTCTTATTCAGGAATTCAATATCTATTGACTAATGAAAAATATTGCGGCGATGCTTTATTAGGTAAAACCGTTTGTGTTGATTATCTAACCAAAAAAATTGTTAAAAATGATAATATTTCTGATAAGTATTATGTTTCTAACAATCATGAACCGATTATCTCAAGAGAATTATTCGAGGATGTTCAATTAATTCTAAATTCAAAAGTCCAATTAAGGGGGAATAACCAAACCTCTAAGTATCCTTTGACTGGCATTCTTTATTGCCCTAAATGTGGCCGCACCTTAAAGCGCCAACAAATCATCAGAAAGAATAAAAAGGTTTATATTTTAAACTGTAACCATCAACTGCATAATCCTTTCATCTGTAAAAGTTATTCGCCCAGGTATGACCTTATCTTAGAATCAACGATTGACTCAGTTAAAGAACTATTCTCTAACGATGATTATCTTGATGTGATTTTTGAGGCCATTGATAATCGTAAAATAGTAGATAATCTAAAGGCAGAAAAAAATAATCTCCAATTAGAAAACCAGAACCTAACGGTTCATTTTGATAGGTCATTAAGTCAGGATGAGGATTTATCGCAAATTAACTTTAATCAAAACAAGATTAACGAACTTAATCAAGTGATTGCGAAACTGATTACTTCTAACATCAGGCTTGATTATCTGAAAGGCATTTCAAACTCTGAGATTGATTTTACTAAGTTTTTATATAAAAATCTTTATTCTTTGATCTTAGCTGATGAACAATCAGTCAAGTTGGTAATTACTCCTAATATTCCATTAGATAATTTGATCAACAACTTATCTAATATTTTAAATATCCCCTCATTATTTAAAAGATTCTTTATTGATTCAAGCGGCACACAAGGCATTTATTATGAGGTAATCATCTATGAGCAGTCTTAGTGTGATCAAAGCCACACCAGGCTTAAAAAATGGTGTTAAAACCGTAAAGCGTGTTTATGGGTATGTTAGAGTCTCAACTTTAAGTGAAATGCAGGATACTTCTTTTGTCTTACAGGCTGATGAATTAGAAAGACACATCAGATCTAATTCAGATTATCAGTTCATGGGTATCTTCAAAGATAAAGGAACCGCGACTTCCTTAAAGTTCAGACCAGAATTTCGTAAAATGATTGAACTAGCGAAGTTGGGTTATATTGATGTCATCATCACTAAATCAATCAGTCGTTTCGCAAGGAACTTAGTTGATAGTATTACCTTAATTCAAGATTTAAGAAAACTAAACGTTGAGATAATTTTTCAAAAAGATAATATTTCTTCTTTAGATGAATCATTTGATTTATTATTAACTATTCTTTCTGTTCACGCTGAAGAGGAATCAACTATCATTTCTGAGAATAACTTATGGTCAATTGCGGCTAGAAAACGTAAGGGTTCTAATATGACCGCAAGAATGTATGGTTATCGTTTTGATAATTATGATTATGAGATTATTGAATCTGAGGCTAAAACTATTCGTTTAATCTTTGATTTATATATCAAGGGCTTTAGTTATAAAGCAATTATCACTCGCCTTCATGAGCTTGGGATTAAGTCTGCGAAAGGATTAGATTATTGGTATTCTACTACCATTGAGAAAATGCTTCAGAATGAAAAGTATTGTGGTGATATGGTTCTTGGCAAAACTCTTTGTAAAAACGGTAAGAAAGTTTTTAATACCAAGGGACAAACTGATAAATACCTTGTCTCTAATAATCATCAGGGTATTATCTCAAGAGAAACCTTTGATGAGGCAACTGCAATCAGAAAAAGTCGCAATTTTCGAACTGATAAAAACTACTTAGAGAATAAAGGTTTAAATGATTACTACAATTTTGTTTATTCTTCTGTTTATAATCGTTATTTACTTTATGTAATAGAAAAACCTAAAGGTATTTATCAGATTCCAACTCTTTACTGTTTAAGTAAAAGACCAGGCAGTAAACGTGTTTCAATCAGAACTGAAGTCATTAATAAGTTATTAGAACAATCTTATCAGGAAATCAAGTCATTTATTATTCACAAACTTGATTATTTGAAGGAAAAATTATTATCGTCTCAATCTAATTTATTACTAGGACTTGAACAAGTTATAAAAAAGAATGAGAATGATAAACTAATTACCAATCTTTCTACTCTTAGAAAAGAATTTTTAGAATTTGATGATTTCTCTATTAAGAATTTACGAAAACTATTTAGAAAAGTCTTGATTGATGATTCAGCAATTCATGTAAAAATCCAAATTTCAGATGCTGACGATAATTCTATTAACAACTGTGAAGAAATTCATTCATTTGATTTCACTTACTTAAAAGCAAACAGACCCACTACTATTCCAATTATTATTCATCTTGAATCATTATAGGATAATAAAAAAAGCAGATTCCAAAACGGTTTCTGCTTTTTTCATTTTTTACACCCAAAGATCTGATGGAGCACCTGAGAATCTAAAGACTCCATGAATTCCAAAATCAAAAACTAAATAAACTAAATCTTCCAGATACATTTGAACGAAATCTCCTAGCCATAACCCACTCCAATTACCAATAATTCCAAATTCATCAAAGTGTCCGCTTAATAGTTCTGTCGATCCATTTCTAATAGTAAAGCCATATGATTCTGTATGTCCAAGATTCATTTCTTGGATTTCAATTATATATCCAGTAGTCCCATCACCATGCGATCTGGTTCCTAAGAAAGTTCCTAATGCTAAATAATTCCAAGTTCTAGTACGTGTTTCACCATTAATTGAAATTTCGGCAGTAATCGTAACCATCGTATCAGTGAATGGTCTAGCAAAATGCCACCAATTAAGAATTGACGGATGACTAGTAATCCAATTCATATTTCCATATGATGAGGTTGTTAAATATGGCGGAGCCCAAGTTAAATTATCAAACCAATCAAATTCTGCCCAAGCTAAGGCAAATAGTTCATCCATGTTTGTAGCCGATGTCATCATAACTGAAAAATGCATTGTAAAACTAAATGCTTGATTCGCTAGTAATAAATACTCAGCTTGATTAGCTGGTCTATTTAATGTTACTCTCACAACAACCGCTACTGCACTACCTTCTAATATAACAGCATGATTAGCAAGAAAATCAATATTTACTAAGTGATGAACACTTGAATTTAATGTTATTGAATTAACTACTAAACTAGCATGTAAAACTCCAATGATATTAGCTCCTGTGGTTTGTCCTAAACCTAATTCCTCTTCCCATCTTACATTAAACGTTAAATCAATAAATTCTACAACTGATCCCTGACTTAAATGTGATGTTCCAATTGGAACTAAGGTCTGATTTGAAGTCGCATCATTTACATCAATAACCGTATCAACCGGTCTGGCAGTTCCGACATTAATACTTCCATCTCCAGTCTCATTATCAGGTGAATTGATCGCTGAGAACCAAAATCCAAATACTACCCCTATACTTCCTAATAGTAACAGCAATAAAATAACTATTTTTTTCTGTTTATTCATTTCTTTCCTCCAATTCATTAAAGCTAATCATCCATTTTATAATGGTGAACCTTTATGACTAACTATTTTTAAAATAAAAATTACGTAAAATATGGTTAAATCAATAAAGAATATACAAATTTTTATATTTTAAGTTAAAATAAATTGATATATATAAACGTTCACCTTTATGTAATTTTTAGATTCAAAAACAAAACCACCATTAAATTTGGTGGTTTTATTATCTTTAATTTAATTATTAAACCCAGAAATCCCAAACCATTTGAGGAACAGTAGTTCCAATTCTCCAAACAGTCACAGCTCTTATCGTATTTTGGGCATTGTACTCTACTACTTTATTAAAATGATTTTCATCTACAAATATCGGCAAATCAAAAGTAACTGGTATTAACATTCTAAGTCCACTGTCGGTTGCGAATACTTGTGATCCAATTAATACACCTGGTGTACCAACTGTTTGTGTAAACCTCATTCTTCTGATTGCGTTTGGTTGAGCCGGCAATGTTACACCAACGGTTATACTAATTCCGCTACCAGTATTTGGAAACGTGATTCCTCTATACCAACTACCCGATCCAATATTAAAGCTTGGACTTCTCTGTTCATTGTTCGGACTATTTATATCTGAAGCCCAAAAAGCATACACACTTCCCATCACAGCAGCAAACAATAAAATTATTAAAAGTAATCTCGTTATTCTCTTCATCTTTATCCTCAACAGATTAATTGAATATTTCATAGTATATTAATCTATTTTAACAAAGAAACTCTTTTTAGAGAACTCCTTTTTATTTCTAACACATATTTTGCGTGTTTTAAATTAACTTTTTTAAACATTTAACTAAAATTTGGGAGGTTCGTGCCCCTCTCCTACCATTGTTTTTGGTTCGGTTACCCTCATCCAATCACAACAGCAGTCTCAATATTTTTTAGTGAAAATACAAAAAAATCACCAAAACATGGTGATTTTTGCTTGTTTTACCCCAAATTAGCCCCAAAATTGGCGACTAATACAATATTTAAATGGTGGAGAGAGACGGATTCGAACCATCGAACTCGTAGAGAGCAGATTTACAGTCTGCCGCGTTTAGCCACTTCGCTATCCCTCCAGATTTGTGATGCTAAATAATTATATCACAAATTAATAAAAATACAATCATTTTTATTAAAAAAATAGAAAATTATTGCTTATTATCCACTTTTTTAAGTTTAATTTTTTTATCAAGATCCCTTTTAGAAATTAAAATAACCCTACTACAGCCCTGACATTCCAATTTAAGGTCTGCGCCAACTCTAATTACCTTCCAGGCAAAAGAACCGCAAACATGATTCTTTTTAGTCTGTATAATCTCATTTAACTGATACATTCAGGCCGCCAACTTCTTTAAGATTTTTTCTAATATTTTGGGATCACCATTTATTTCCAGCTTACCTTCATTAAGATTAATCTCGACCTTAAATTTCTCTTCGGTTTTCTTTAGTGGATCAAAACTTGATTCTGGTGTTTTACCTTGTTTTTTCTTTTCATTTCTGATTAAGGTCTCTAAGTCACGCACACTAAGATTTTTTTTGATAATCAATTTAGTCAATTCCTGAATTTGTTTAAAATCAGATAATTTGCTTAAGGCTTTGGCATGACCGGCTGATAACATCCCTTCAGAAACCATCGATAAAACACTTTCCGGAAGATTTAAGATACCAAGCATATTAGTAATATGTGAACGACTTTTACCAATTTTTTTGGCTAAAGCGTCTTGTGTTATCTCTGCTTCCCGAATAATCATTAAGTAGCTTTCTGCTTCTTCAACAGGCGAAAGTGCTTCTCTTTGAATGTTCTCCACAAGCGCAATTTCTGCGACTTTGGCTTTTTCATATTGCCGGATTATCGCGGGGATTGTTTTATTACCAATAAGCTTAGAAGCGCGATAACGTCTTTCGCCCGCCACAATAATATAATTGTCATTAATCTTTTTAACGATAATCGGCTGAAAGACACCTTGTTCCTTGATCGACTCTGAAAGTTCTTTTATTTTTTCTTCATTAAAATATTTACGTGGCTGAAAGGCGTTAGGAATAATTTTATCGATATCTAAATCCATAATTCTTTCTTGACTATCCGTAACATCCGAAAGATTTTCTTGTAATAAATCCGAAAGACCGCGACCAAAATTAGTTTTCTCTTTCATTATTTCTGATCAGCTCCTTTGTTAATTCTTTATAAAGTTTGGCACTTGCACTTTTTGGATCATAAATCACAACAGGTTTACCATAACTAGGCGCCACCTGAGCCGCAACATTTAAAGTAATAAAAGTCTTAAAAACCTTCTCGCCAAAATATTCTTTAATTTCGCTAATAATTTCCCAGCTCTTTTTAAGTCTTTTATCTAACATTGTTAATAAAACACCTTCAATTGCCAGCTCCTTATTATTAAGCTTTTTATTCTTCTGAATGATTCTTATCGTATTAAGCAATTGTGTCAAACCATCTACGGCCAGAAACTGACATAAAACCGGAATCAAGACCGAGTTTGCTGCGTATAAAGCATTTAAGGTAATCAGACCTAGAGTTGGCGGACAATCCAAAATAACATAATCATACTGTGAAGTATAATTTCTGATAGCTTTATCTAATAAGAATTCACGTTCCTCAAACTCCAATGCTCTTAAATCAAAACCAGCTAAATCCATCGTAGCCGGAATCAAATCAATATCCGCAAATACTGGTTTAACAATCGTATCATCAAAAGAGGCACTACCAAAAAGGAAGTCATAAACACATCTCGTCAGAATTCCTCTATTTATTCCCATACACGTTGTCATACTGCCTTGAGAATCAAGGTCAATCAGTAAAACTTTCTTTTTAGCAGCTGCTAAACAAGTGGCCAGATTGACGGCTGTCGTTGTTTTTCCGACTCCGCCTTTTTGATTTACTACCGCAATAACTTTTCCCATAATTTTATAAAGGCCTTTTATCAATCTGCGCATAACTGCGCGGATAGGCTAGTTCAGTTTTTTTAATTTTTTTAATGTTAATCAAATAATGTTCCTCATTTGCATAAGGTATTGCAAATTTAGTTACACCTGTAACTTCTCCACCAATTAGCTTAATCGCTTTTTTAGCATCATCTAACTCTACTTGATAGTTTGAGCCCTTCATCGCCACAAAAAAGCCTCCAACCTTAGCATAAGGTAAAGAATACTCGGTAAGCATATTTAGCTTTGCAACAGCTCTCGCTGTCACTATATCAAAACTTTCCCGATAATTGATAATTTCCACTTCCGCCCGCCCATGGATTAAAGTCACATCAGTTAAAGCTAAATGGTCAACTAAGGCTTGAATAAATTTTAGTTTCTTGGCGTTTCCATCAATTATTGTAAGTTTAAGTGTGGGCTCATAAATCTTTAATGCTAATCCAGGAAAACCCGCGCCTGAGCCGATATCAATCAATGTCTTATCTTTTAGCTCAACGACCTTACTAACAGTCAGAGAATCAAAAAAATGTTTCGTATAGACCGCATTAATCTCGGTTATCGCTGTTAAATTAATCTTTTCATTCCATTCAGCTAGCCATTGATAATAAGTCGTAAATTGCATTAGTTTTTCTTCGGATAACTTAAAATTTTGTAAATAATCATTTATATTTATTTCCATTTATTACCTCTTCTCGTCTCTCAAAGCAATCAGCATAATACTAATATCTGAAGGATTAACTCCAGAAATTCGCATTGCTTGCCCGATAGAAAGCGGACGAACTTTTTTTAGTTTATCTTTAGCTTCGCTAGCTAAATTATGCACTTTATCATAATCAAAATCATTTGGTATGACAATCATTTCTGCATCACTTAACTTAGTCGCTTCTTTATTGGCTTTTTCAATATAACCTGCATATTTAATCTCAATTTCTACTTGTTCCAGGATTTCCTGGGGATAATCGATTTCTAATAGATAACGCATATCTTTATAAGTTATTTCCGGACGCTTTTGTAAATCATGCGCCAGCACCGAAAATTCTAATTTTGAAGATTTTATAGTTTCTAAATAATCATTAGTCCGATTGTTACAGATAACATTGCGATTTTTATACAAGGTCTTTACTTCTTCAATCAATTTCAATTTATCTTTAAATTCAGTTCTTCGTTTTTTAGCTAACAAACCAAGATTTATTCCATAAGCTGATAACCTTAAATCAGCGTTATCATTTCTTAACAATAAGCGATATTCCGCTCTTGAAGTTAAAAGCCGATATGGGTCTCTGATTCCCTTAGTAACGAGATCATCAATTAAAACGCCAATATAAGCCTCATTGCGTTTTAAAATTAAAGGTTTATCACCTTTAATCTTTAAAGCACTATTAATACCCGCCATCAAACCTTGACAAGCAGCTTCTTCATATCCGCTTGTACCATTAATCTGACCCGCAAAATATAGGTTATCATAAAGTTTAGTTTCCAAAGTTGGATACAAAACTATTGGATCAATCGCATCATATTCAATCGCATAAGCATATTTATCGATAATCGCTTCTTCTAAACCGATAATCGTTTTAATGATTGAGGCCTGTAAGTTCTCTGGTAAGCTTGTAGAGAAGCCTTGTACATAATAAGTATCTAACGCTAAACTTTCTGGTTCTAAAAAAATCTGATGCCTTTTTTTATCTTTAAAGCGCATTATCTTATCTTCGATAGAAGGGCAATATCTTGGTCCGACACCTTCTACGTGCCCGCCATACATAGCACTTTCCTTTAAGTTTGTTTCAATCATTTTTAAAGTATCATCAGATGTATAAGTCAAATAACAAGGAAGGTCAACAGCAAGAACTCTTTTAGTATCAGCAAAGCTGAATGTTAGTTTTTCCTTACTTCCTGATTCTAAAGTCATTTTTGTAAAATCAATCGAGTCTTTTTTAATTCTTGGTGGTGTTCCGGTTTTAAGTCTGATCAAAGAAAATCCTAGCCTTTTAAGATTTTCACTAAGATCTTTTGATGTTTTCTGATCATCACAAGAACGAAACTCCTGAAACTTTCCGACTAAGATTTTACTGTTCATATAAGTTCCTGTTGTTAAAATAACAGCCTTAGAATTAATAATTCCACTATTTTCTGCTTTAACACCCATAGCCTTATTATCTTTTGTAAGTACTTCCACAACAAAATCCTCTAAAATAGTAAGATTTTTAGTCTTTTTTAAAACTTTGATCATTTCCTTTTGATAAGTAAGACGGTCTGCTTGGGCTCTTAAAGCTCTAACTGCCAGACCTTTACTTTCATTTAGCATCTTAATCTGAATTTGCGTTTTATCGATATTGATGCCCATTTCTCCACCTAAAGCATCAATTTCCCTAACAACAATCCCTTTAGCTGGTCCGCCAATTGAAGGATTACAAGGCATCGCAGCGATGCCAGAAATCTTCGTTGTTACAAGCAATGTCTTTAAACCTAAACGACTTGCGGAAAGCGCTGCTTCACAGCCAGCATGCCCGGCCCCTACTACTATTACATCATAATCCATAGCTACACCTCCTTATAAAGATAAAAAGACGATTTTTACTTTATCAGTTCATAGATAGTAAAATCATCGTTTATCTTTTTATTTAACGATTGCGCCTTCTGGCAGTTCTTTAACTTCACAAAGTTCCAGTTTTCCATCTTTACTAGCACAAAGAACCATACCTTCGCTTAAAATACCACGCAGTGTTACTGGCTTTAAATTAGTCACGACAATGACTTTCTTTCCGATTATCTCTTCTGGTTTATAATACGCAGCGATACCAGAAACAATTTGTCTTTTTTCATTACTTAAATCAATAATTGAAACTAAAAGTTTATCGGATTTCTCTACCTTTTTCGATTCAAGAATCCGTCCTACCTGCAAAGTAACCTTAGCAAAATCATCAATAGATATAAGGTTTTCTGGCTCAGGCGTTTTTTCAACTTCTTTTGGCGCTTCTAAACGCATGAAAAGTGGTGCAAAATTATTAATCTTATGCTTATTTTTAAGCGCGCCAAATTTAGATATACTTTCAAAAGTTTTTTGGTCAGTATTTAAGAATTCAAAGATTTTATCGCTAGTATCCGGAATAAAAGGTTGAAGTAAAACCGCCGCAAAACGAATCACCTCTAAAAGATTATATAAAACCGTTGAGAGCCGCTCTTTATCTGTATTAGCTAATTTCCAAGGTTCAGTTTCATCAATGTATTTATTAGCCCGACGTAAAAGTTTAAATATTTGCTCAAAACCATCGGATACCCGGTACTTAATAAAGCTATTATCAAGTTCAACTTTTGTCTGTAAAGCCAGATTAATCAATTCTTTATCTAATTCTGTAGTTTTATTTTGATTTACTAATTCCGAATCAAAATACTTCTGAATCATTACTAGAGTCCTGTTAACTAAATTACCTAAAGTATTGACTAAATCTGAATTGATTCTTTCCCGCATTAGTTCATGACCTAAAATGCCATCTTGGGCATACGGTATTTCTTTTAACACAAAAAAACGCGTTGCGTCACAGCCATACTTTTCTACTAATTCATCAGTATAGATAATATTACCTGTTGATTTACTCATCTTTTCATTGTTAAATAAAATCCAGGGATGACCGAAAATTGTTTTAGGTAACTCCAAATCAAGTGCCATCAAAATTATTGGCCAATAAATCGTATGAAATCTCAGAATATCCTTACCAATCATATGTAAGTCACAAGGCCACTGTTTGTTAAATAAAGCTTTACTTTTTTTATTGGCTTCATAACCGATGCCCGTAATGTAATTACTTAAAGCATCAATCCAAACATAAACGACATGTTTATTATCAAAACTAATTGGCACCCCCCAAGAAAATGATGAACGGGAAACACAAAGATCCTTTAAAGGTTCTTTTAAAAAGTTTTGCATCATTTCATTTTTTCTCGATTCCGGCATAATGAATTCCGGATTTTTTTCGATATGCGCAACAAGTCTTTCCTGATATTTAGACAACTTTAGGAAATAAGCCTCTTCAACAGTTACTTTAACTTTCTTTCCGCAATCTGGACAATTGCCTTCTTTTAATTCTTTTTCTGTGTAAAAAGACTCACAAGCCAAACAGTAAGGACCTTCGTATTTGCCTTTATAAATATCACCTTGCTCATAAAGTTTTTTAAAGATATCAGCAACTACCCGCATATGTGTTTCATCAGTGGTTTGGATAAATTGATCATAATTAACATTTACTGATTTATAGATATCCTTAATTTTCGTCGCCATCATGTCCACATAGGCCTTTGGATTCATCTTATTCTCTTTGGCCTTATCCTCTACCTTTTGCCCATGCTCATCTGTTCCAGTTTGAAATAAGACCTCGTAGCCTGCTAGTCTTTTATAACGAGCTATACAGTCTGTTAAGATTGCTTCATAAACATTTCCAATATGGGGTATTGAAGATGCATAAGCAATCGCTGTAGTAATGTAGAACTTTTTTTTCATTTAAAATCTCTCCTTAAAAAAATAAGTAAATCAAAGCTGTAATAAATCCGGCTGTCGCAATCGCCACAGAAGAAAGTGCCCCTTCAACTTCGCCGATTTCTTTAGCTCTGGCGGTTCCGATAACATGACTGCTTACTCCCATTGATAAGCCAGTAGCGATTTTGTTTTTAAGTTTAAGTTTTTTTAAGATAATCGGATTTAAAATTGCGCCTACAATACCAGTAAAGGCAACACAAATAACCGTAAGAGCTCTTAAGCCGCCATAACCTTCACTCAAGTTAACCGCAATCGCCGCAGTAACCGATTTAGGTAAAAGCGAATATAAGATTTCCGATTCAAGCAAAAATGCTTGCGCCAATAACCAAACTGTTATCAATGAAGTTGCGGCACCAATAATTGATGAGGCTAACACAACTGGCCAGTACTTTTTCACAATTGCGCGCTTTTGATATACGCTGATACCAAGAATAACCGTTGCCGGACCGATAAAGTAACGAATAATATCGCCGCCAAGCGCATAAGTTTCATAATCAATCTGGAAAACTAAAAGAATTATTACAACAAAAATAATCGATAATAACAAAGGATTAAAAAGTGGTGACTTAAACTTTCGATAAATCTGTCTAGCTAAATAATAAGCTACTATTGTTAGGAAGATTCCAAACAAAGGACTATCAATCACATTAAGCAATATCTGCATTATTTTCACCTTCCTTATCTTTTTCGTTATAAAATAACTTCATCAGTAAGGCTGCCGAAAAGTAAGTTGCCATAAAGGTTAGAATCGTTGTGACAAAAATAATTACTAGGATTTGCCACAAGTTATCACGGACTATATCAAAAATCTTAATAATCTCAACGGCCGGCGGAATAAAAAATAAAGACATGTTTTCATCAAAAAAGCCAGTGAGTTGTTCAAGATCTGATTCTTTAAAAACTTTCAAAAACATTAGCGTAACTAACGCAAACATTCCTAACACACTGCCAAAAAAAGGCACCGACAAATATCCGGCTATTAATTCACCGGCTAAAAAGATACCAATAATGATGATAAGTTCCTTAAAAATTTTCATGTTGCACTCCTGCGAATATTATATATTCGCTTTAATATTATACCCAAGAAAAAATTTAAAGTCAAAATGATATCGCTTATATCAAAGATTTTATATCTTTTAATATTATACAAGAACAAAACGAAAATAAATTTTCGATACGGGGCTGATGCCCCTTTTCTTTTTCTCCGTCTTGAGTTATAATATTTTTGGTGATTTTTTTGTTATCGTCTAAATATATTCATTCCGACAACCC
>WRBM01000002.1 GCA_009784525.1 Erysipelotrichales bacterium
AACGTTCTAGATAAAGCAAATAAAACTGTGATTTTGAGGTGAAATTTGAGCAAAATTCTTGCATAAGCGTGTGTATAATATACATATATTAAGTGAAAATATTATTATAAGATGAAAATAGAATTTCCTATTCGAAGAAAAAGCCCGCTCAAATTATAAGCGGACTTTAATATTATAGAGTTACGTACTGTAAGCCATCCTTTTTAATAACAAGAATAACGTCACCTTTTCCTAATTCTAAGGTTTCAACAGCTTTTTTCTGAGCATCAGCCGCCGCACCAACAACAGGTGTTACACCCCAAGCTAATGATAAAGCATTAGCCTCTTTAGCAGTTTTAACAGCTGCGAAAACATTCACACAAGGACGGAAAGTAGCTAATTTATATAAAAATTCATTACTTCCAACCGCAACAATCGCCGAAATGCCAAATTCCAATGCAATTTTAGCCGCCGCAAAAGCCATTGCGCTTTCTGGATTTAAATCAGTTGTGCCATGTAGCGCTCTTTCGATCATAAATTCATAATCGATATCTTCTTCCGCTCTTTCATCAATTGCACTCATATATTCAACAGCAGTTTCTGGAAAATCACCATTTGCAGATTCTCCTGAAAGCATTGTTGCGCTTGTACCATCTAAAACCGAATTAAAGACATCACTTACTTCTGCTCTTGTTGGACGAGGATTGCTAATCATTGAATCAAGCATTTGGGTCGCAGTAATAACAATTCTACCTAAAGATTGAGCAATTTCAATCATTTGTTTCTGATAAACAGGAACTTCCCAAGCTGGAACATCAACACCTAAATCTCCACGAGCAACCATAACACCATCAGAAAGCTCAATAATTTCTTCCATGTTATCGACACCTTCTTGGTTTTCGATTTTAGAGATAATTTTGATTTCTGTTTTTTTCTTAGCTTTTAAAATAGCACGTAAATCTTTAAGGTCTTGCGCTCTTCTAACGAATGAAGCCGCAATATATTCAACATCTTGATCGCAACCCCATTCAATATCAGCGCGATCTTTATCTGAAATATAATCCATATTAAGAATTACACCAGGGACGTTAACATTTTTCTTATTTTTAAGGACACGGGTATTTAAAGCTTTTGTCACAAGCTCACGGTTAGCCATATCTTTATCAATAACTTCAAGACCTAAATTTCCGTCTTCAATCAAGATTTTGCCACCAACAGAGATATCGTCAAATAATCCCGGATAAGATAAAGCAATCTTTTTTTCATCACAAGGATAATCATAATTAAAAGTAACACGTACAGTTGCGCCTTGTTTGATTTCTGCTTTTCCGTCTTTCATAACACCAGTTCTGATTTCTGGTCCTTTAGTATCTAGCATGATTCCAACATGCAAGTTTTTCTCTTTGTTTAATTTACGGACATTTTCGATTCTAGCACCTTGTTCTTCATATGAACCATGACTAAAATTCATCCGCATAACATTCATGCCATTATTAATTAGTGCCTCTAGTTTACTAAGCTCTTCTGAAGCCGGCCCGATAGTACAAACTATTTTTGTTTTTTTCATTTCTTTCTCCTTCAATATTATAAATAATTTTTTATCTGATTTTTTCAATCAAATCAAACAATTGACTCTTGACAAAAGGACATTTGATAGATTCATCGAAAGTCATATGAATCATATCATTATGGCTAATGCCAACAATAACGCCGCTGATATCCTGTTGAAGGAGTTCAATAGCATAATTGCCAAAACGTGATGCAAGTACTCGATCTTCTGGTGTTGGCTTACCACCTCTTTGTACATATCCAAGGACGGTTGCTCTTGTTTCATAACCAGAGTAGTCTTCTATTTCTTTAGCTAACTTATGGACATTAACAGCATTTTCCGTTGTAAGGATAATTGCATGCCTTCTGCCTTTCAGTTTCTTTTTACGTAATGACTCTAGCATTGCTTTTTTATCAAAGCCGGTTTCTTTTGTGATAACATATTCAGCACCGCCACAGACACCAGCATAGATTGCTAAATCACCACAATCACGCCCCATTGTTTCTAAGATACTACAGCGATGATGAGACTCTGAAGTATCACGAAGTTTATCTATAGCATCAACAACCGTATTTAAAGCAGTCGAAAAGCCAATTGTTGAATCTGTTGATGTAACGTCATTGTCGATTGTTGCAGGAATGCCGATAACTTTTATTCCCATTTCCGCAAGTTTTTGGCCACCCTTAAAAGTGCCATCACCACCGATAACGATTAATGCATCAATAAAGTATTTTTTCAGTTGTTTAACGGCTAAGTCTCTTACAACTTTTTCCGTAAACTCTGGCAACCGGGCTGAACCAAGAATAGTTCCACCACGATCTAAGATGTGACTGACATTTTTAGAAGTAAACTGTTCTATTTTTCCTTCGACCAGGCCTTTATATCCATCATAAACGCCAAACATTTCCATTCCTAAGGTAAGTCCGCTTCGAACAACAGCACGGATTGCCGCATTCATGCCCGGAGCATCGCCACCAGAAGTAAGGAAAGCAATTCTTTTTATCGCCATAAAAAAACCTCACATGCAATTATTATAACACGAAAAATAAAATTTTCTCCCAGAAAAACGCTTTAAATGGTTTTTTTTTGCCAAAAGCTATTGACTAAGGGGTAATATAGTTATAAAATTGAATAAGTAATAAAAAAAAGGAGAATTATATGATTTTGAAAGGTGCCTGTATTTTAGGACAGTCAGGAGGTCCGACTTCTGTTATTAACTCTTCTGCAGCTGGAGTCTTTTTAGAGGCTTTGAAGCAAGAAAATATAACTGAAGTTTACGCTGGAGCTCATGGGATTAAAGGAATTTTAGAAGAAAATTTCTATGATATCCGTAAGGAAGATGTTAAAGAATTGGAATTACTAAAAAATACCCCGTCTTCTATGATTGGTTCAGTTCGCTACAAATTAAAACCACTTGAAAAGGATCCTACAGACTACCAACGTCTTTTGGAAGTTTTCAAAAAATACAACATCCGCTATTTCTTCTATAATGGTGGAAATGATTCAATGGATACATGTAATAAAATCTCTAAATTTTTCAAAAGCTCAGGATATGACTGTATCTGTATCGGTGTTCCAAAAACAATCGATAATGATTTATTCGGAACTGACCATTGCCCAGGTTATGCTAGTGCTGCAAAATATGTTGCGACATCTTTAATGGAATTATATCATGACGCAACTGTTTATGATACAAAAATGGTCACAATCGTTGAAGTAATGGGTCGTAATGCCGGATGGCTTACTGCGGCTGCTAGCTTAGCGACATATAAAGGTCAAGGACCAGATTTAATTTACTTACCAGAAATAGATTTTGATATCAAAAAATTTACTGAAGATATTAAAGCGGTTATAGCTAAAAAAGGAAAATGTATCGCTGTTGTATCTGAAGGTATTAAAGATAAAAATGGTAAATATATTCCTGAAGCGGTTATGGAACTAAAGAAAGATTCTTTCGGCCATGCACAATTAGGCGGAACTGCTTCTGTTTTAGCAAGCAAAGTTCAAGATGAGCTTGGCTGTAAAGTAAGAGCCATTGAATTTAGCCTTTTACAAAGATGTGCTGCTCACCTTGCTAGTAAAGTTGACGTTGAGGAAGCTTTTCAAGCTGGTGTTGAAGCGGTTAAAGCTGCTTGCCGTGGTGAAACTGATAAAATGGTTGTTTTCGAAAGAGCTCCTGGCAAAGAATATAAATGTGTATACAAACTTCAGCCTCTGGAATTAGCGGCTAACACCGAAAAAACATTACCTCTTGAATGGATTAATGAAGAAAGAACTGGGATGAAACAAGAATTCATTGATTATCTTCTGCCTTTAATTCAAGGTGACTGTAAAGCGCCTTTAGAGGATGGGTTACCAAGATTTGCTAAAATGAAAAAAGTTTTCGTTGCCAAAAAATAAATATTAAAGAGAAAAGAGCCGAATTATTGTCAGCTCTTTTTTTATTTTGATTTTTTTCTATTAGAGTTAGAAGCCAGTTTCAATATAATATCTGCCAGCTTTGCCTAAATGTTTAATCATTTGCCTTGCAATGCAATTATATTTTAAATTTCACTAAAATCTATATAAGTTTTGTTGTCCACTCTTCGGCATTCCAAATATCATCAACAATCGCCTCATAAAAATCTCTTTCATGAGAAACTAGAATAATAGTCCCTTTATAATTTTGTAAAGCTTCTTTTAAAGCTTCCTTGGCATCTTTATCTAAATGATTTGTCGGTTCATCCAAAACTAAAACATTACTTTCAGAAAGCATTAACTTACATAGCCTTACCTTAGCATTTTCGCCTCCAGATAAAGCAATCATCAATGATTCAATATGTGTCTTTAATAAACCACAACTTGCAAGTGCTCCCCGAACTTCTGCATTTGACATTGATGGATACATTTCCCAAACCTCGTCTAAAGCCGTTTTTCTTGAAGCAATCGCTTCTTGTTCGAAGTATAGAGGAATCATATGCATATCCTGAATTACCTCGCCACCTAAAGGTTTTAGTAAACCAAGAAGTGTCTTCATTAATGTCGATTTACCAATTCCATTGGCTCCCTTAATCGCAATCTTTTTATTTCTCTCAATAATGAAGTTTAATGAAGTTGAAAGTGGCTCATTATAGCCAATTAAAAGATTATTAACTTCAATTATGTTTTTACCTGGCGTTCTTGCTTCTTTAAAGTTAAACTTGGGCTTTGGCTTATCTCTAACTTTTTCAATTACTTCCATTTTATCTAAAACTTTTTGTCGGCTTTTTGCCATGTTAGCTGTTGCGGCATTCGCTTTATTTCTAGCAACAAAATCCTCTAATCTTTCAATTTCTTTTTGTTGTTTGATATATGCTGCTTCTTTCTTTAATTTTTCTTGTTCATAAACTCGCATAAATTCATTATATGTACCACTATATCTAACCATATTGCCATTTTCTAAATGATATATTACATTAGCAACTTGATTGACAAAAGGAATATCATGAGACACTAATAAAAAAGCATTCTCATAATTGATAAGAAAATTTGTTAGCCAAACAATATGAACTTCATCTAAGAAGTTTGTTGGTTCATCAAGAATCAGAATTTTTGGATTCTCTAAAAGTAGTTTAAGCAATAAAACTTTCGACCTTTGTCCGCCTGATAATTCTGATACATCTCTTTCAAGACCAACTTCCATTAGTCCAAGTCCTTTTGCGACTTCCTCAATTTTATTATCTAAAAGATAAAAGCCATTTGATTCTAAAGTCGATTGTATCTCGCCGATATCATCTAGAATAACTTCCATTTCCTCAGCATCCACTGAAGCCATTTTATTATATAAATCTAAAAGTTCTGTTTCCATTTTAAACATTTCATCAAAAGCTTCGCGACCGATATCTCTGATTGTTTTACCTTTAGATAGTTTGGCATGCTGATCAAGATAACCTACACTTATTCTTTTACACCATTCAATTTTACCTGCATCAGGCGCCAATTCACCCATTATAATTTTAATGAATGATGTCTTTCCTTCTCCATTAGCGCCAACTAAAGCAATATGTTCTCCCTTTAATAATCTAAATGATGCATTTTCCAGAATTCTTCTTTCTCCGAAACCATGACTAACATTTATTACACTTAACAAACTCATTTTTACACCTCGTATATTACTATTTTATTCTTGATTTATCTTTTTTTCGCAAATTTAGACTTTCAATTCCCGATATTCCTCAATACTTAACTGCCGCTCACTAAATTTATTAGCTTGAATTTTACCAGTAAATAAATAGAAATTTCCAACTTTAAGTTTATCTTTATCGTGCGGGCTAAAATCAAAGATAACAGCTGGTAACTGATAAAAATCATCACTAAGCAAAAGTTGCATTAAGTATTTGTTATTTTTAGTGCGCATCATTTTTGCCTGCAAAATTTCCGCAAAAATTGGTTTTGTAAGTCTTCCGGAAAACTCCGTTATGTCTTTCATAAAAAAACAACTATCTTTAATTTTATCAAGGTGTGGATATTTAGGATATTGAATGTTAATGCCTAAAGAAGTTCTTTCTTCTAATGATAATCTTTCATGGTTAAACTCATCATTAGTGATAATTTTATCAGTTAAATACTTACCTAAACCTTGTGATTCGGCACTAATCTGATTGAGCATATACTTTTTACTCAAGCCAAAACAATCAAGTGCTCCCGAAAAAATTAACGATTCTAGTGCTTTCGCCTGAAGTCTTGTCCGACTTAGGAAGTCAGAATAATCTAAAAAATCACCCGAACTACGAGCCTTAAGAATGTCTGTAATTTGCGGCGCTGTTAAATGACGAACTTGTAAAGAAAATCTTATGTCCGAACCATCACTTGTAAAAGAAGCTTGACTTTTATTAATATCTGGTGTTAATAAATTTATTTTTGCTTCTTTCATTTCCGAAATTATTTCTTTAACAACCGATTCACTATTACTGCTAATTGTTAAAAAATGGCTATAGAAAATTTGTGGGTAATTAGCTTTTAAATAAGCCATCTGATAACTGATAATTGCATAAGCCGTAGAATGGCTCTTATTGAAGCCATAGTTCGCAAACTTCATAATTTGTGCAAAAATTTCATCGATAATTTCTTCAGTATAATGCTTTTGAAGACAACGTTCCTTAAATTTTTTCTCTTCAGACTTAAGGGTATCTTCATCTTTTTTAGAGATAGCTCTGCGAACAATATCAGCTTCACCAAGGCTATAGCCTGCAAACTCATGTAAGAGGCGCATTATTTGTTCCTGATAAACTATAACGCCAAAGGTATTTTCCAGAAGCGGCTTTAATGCTGGATGGGGATAGTTAAAACTTTCACCGTTTCTTCTTCTGACATATAAGTCAATAAACTGCATCGGTCCTGGTCTGTACAAAGCTAAAACCGCAATAACATCTTCAATTTTTGTCGGTTTAACTTTTTTTAACACTTCCCTTATACCTCTGGATTCAAACTGAAAAATACCAAAGGTTTTCGCTTCTTGGAATAACTTAAAGGCTTTTTGGTCATTAAGAGGAATTTTAGCTATATTAATATTCGAATTAATTATCCTTACAATTTCATCGATAATTGAAAGATTTCGAATTCCCAAAAAATCAATTTTTATAAACCCAAGTTCTGCTAAATCATCAGCCTCAAATTGTGTCTGATAAAAATCAGTCATAGCGCTAGTTGTTAATGGAATTGTTCCTAAAAGTGGTTTTCCAGAAATAATTATTCCCGCTGCATGTGTTGACGTCTGTCTGGGCAAACCTTCTATTTTAACAGAGGTCTCCATTAGATCTTTAATTTCATTATCGATTCTCATTAGCTGAATAATTTCCTGATTCGAAGTTATAGACTCTGTTAAAGTTTGCATGCCAATAAGTTTTTTGCCAATTTCCGTTAGTTTGAAGTTCGCGATATTTTTAACTTTCGCAACATCCCTAAGACTGCTTCTTGTCCCAAATTCTACAAATGTTCCAATTGTTGCGACATGTTCTTTACCGTACTTTTTCTGAACATATTGAATTACATCATCACGTTTATTGTCTGGAAAATCAAGGTCGATATCGGGGCTTGTTATTCTTTCCGGATTCAAGAATCTTTCAAAATATAAATCGTATTTTAAAGGATTAATATTAGTAATGCCTAAACAAAAACAGACTAAACTACTGCCTGCTGTTCCCCTTCCCGGACCAATAAGAATCTGATTATTTTTGGCAAATCGCACAAAATCCCAAACTACGAGAAAATAGTTTTCATAAGCCATTTTTTTTATTATAGAAAGCTCGAATGACAAACGATCACGATACTCCTTAAAATCATAATTTTTCTCTTCTAATAATCTTTTTTGCAAGCCAGCTGCCGCTAGGCTTTCTAAATAGTCAAAGCTCGAGAGACTTGTTTTCGAAGGATACTCTGGCAAAAAATTTTCTTTATCATAGTTAACTATATAAATCTTTTTTAAAAAGCTATCTACTTGCTTAGCAAAATCATATTCATCATAGAAATTAAAATTTAGATCTTCTAAGTTTTTCAGATTATTAGCTTTATTTAACGCAATATCCATTCCCTCGATTTTTCTGATAACCGTGAAAGTTTCCGCATCACTTTCATGCAGGAAATCAACATCAGATAAAGGTAAAACAGGATAAGTAAACTCTGCTTCTAAACTTTTGGCATAACGGGCATTGTTAGCTTTTACCCCTAAAAATATTTTGCTAAAATCACCGCTTAAAGTTTGAAAACGACGTTTAAGATCCTCTTTTCTATTATCCAGAAAATGACTAAGATAAAGATCAGAAAAAGTAATAACGATTATTAAATCTTTTGAGTGTTTAAGTAGTAAATCTAAATCAATTTTTTTTCCATTAGTCTCAAACTCACTCGCCAGTAACAAAAGATTTTTGAATCCTTCTTTTGTAGCTGGATATAAAAATAATTCTTGTTCTAAAAAATTAACTCTAAGTCCTAAAAGTGGTTTTATTTGATTTTGTTGACAAAGCGCTAGAAATTTATAGCTTCCGGCTAGATTATCATCTGCTAAACCTAAATATTGATAATTATAACTTTTAGCTAATTGGACAAGTTGATCCAGTTTAGCTACGCTCTTTAAAAAGCTATATTCACTTTTTGCGTTGATAATGCCTTTAAGCATAGCTACACCTTCTTTTTACGATATTTAAAATAAATAAAAGCTGCTATAATCACAAATAGAGCAATTATTATAAGTAACTGTTCCTGAAATAATGTAATTATCGTTTTGAATTGATTATTTTTTTCTTCATTTGTTACAACAATAGAGCGATTTTTAGTTATAGTATTGCCAAAGTCATCGTATACATAATAACTAATACTGTAGGTTCCGATTTTATTTACATTCACAGAGTTAGAGCTAACAATAATCCTATCTGTCAGATCACGACCTAAACTGCAGATAGCTTTTACATCCTTCTTTGGATCAAAATAAGCACCTACTAGAATAGTAGTATCTGTGAAAATAATTTGCGGACTAATCTTGCCCGACAGACTAAATTTTACGATTACTGTTTTAGTATTTCCCGATAAATCAGTTAAAGAATAAGTAACTTTAAATTCTTCTTTTAACGAACCTTTATCATATTCACTTAAATCAATCAGAACATCTTTCTCGCTCAACAAATCATAGTTATCGCTAGCTTCTAAAATATAAGAAACAAAATTTAAAGTATGATATTCATTCGTTGTATATTGAACTTCATTCATTTTTAGTTCTAATTTCGGTAAAATATCATCGATTATTTCAATTTGACCAGAGCTTTTTATTGTATTGCCTGAAGCATCAACTGCTTGATACGTCACCTCAAATAGACCGATCTTATTAAAATCAATTTCTGGAAAAATTGTTACTTCTGGCCTTTCACCAGAGTTATCACTCACTATAACATTATTAAACAAGTCATAACTTCCACCAACGGATAATTTTAAATGTTCACTTATTATTACTAATTCCGGAGGAATATCATCAAAAATTATTAGTGTTCTTTCAAAAGCAGTTACATTTTCCGCCTCATCAGTAGCCGTAAAGGAAACTTGATGAATACCAATCTTAAGTTTGATTGACTTTCTATCTACTTCAATCCTAATATTTTCCGGTCGTGAATAATTATCAGTAATTTTAAGCCCTTTTTTAAGAAATTGATCATCAATTAAATTGATTTTATCAATCGAAACTTTAATTGCCTCATTAATCTCAACTTTCGGCGCTTCAAAATCTTTTACATAAAAATTAATCATCTTTGTATGGGTATATTTAACGTTATTTAGATCACGAAACGAAACCCGATAATAAACTTTGTATTCTCCTACTCTATTAGTTTGTACAGTAGTAAGAGTCGTAAAATTTACTCCCCGCTCATAGTAAAGCTGATATGACTGTAAAACGCCATTTGCGTAAACATGACAATAAGGCTTTTCTTTATAGTCATGAATCGATTCCTTAACTGGTATTTCAACTGTACTATTAAACCATTCAAATTCATAATTAAAAGCTTTAATAATTTTCGATTTACATAAAAATAAAAATATTATTATCAGTAAAATCTTTTTCAAGAAACATCACCTATAATAATATTTAAATTCTCTTCAAAGTTTTACTTTAGATTATGCCATTTTTTTGATGACATCACGAGCAATCATTACTTCTTCATTAGTCGGAATGACAAATACTTTAATTTTAGAGTCTTTATGACTAATAAGTTCCTGGCTGCCATAAACCGTTTTATTTTTTTCTGTGTCAAGTTTTGCTCCTAAAACTGCTAACCGATTTATGATATTTTCTCTTAAATGCCAAACATTTTCACCAATACCAGCTGTAAAGCAAATCGCATCGCAGCCTCCTAGTAAAACGTAATAAGAAGCAATGTAATCAACGATTCTTTTCGCTTGAATATCAAAGGCTAATTTACAGCGTTCATTACCTTCATTCATGCCTTTAGTTAAATCTCTGGCATCATGACTAACTCCTGAGATACCGATATAACCTGATTTTTTATTAAAGACATTTAAAATATCATTAACTGATTTATTTTCTTTTGTGCTTATTAAGTCAATTAAAGTCGGATCAAGATTACCAGTTCTTGTGCCCATCGGAATTCCTTCTAATGGTGTTAAACCCATTGATGTATCAATTGATTTACCATCTTTTACAGCACAAAGTGAAGCACCATTACCAATATGACAAATAATAATTTTAGAATCCTTTTTATTCAAAAGCTTAGCACATTCTTGGGCTACAAAATTATGACTTGTTCCATGAAAACCATATTTACGGACACCATACTTCTCATAATACTCATAGGGTGTCGCATACATAAAAGTTTCTTTTTCCATTGTCTGATGAAAAGTTGTATCAAAGACTGCAACCTGAATTACTTTTGGCAGAGCTTCCTGAAAAGCTTTGATTCCAGTAATATGCGCCGGATTATGTAAAGGAGCTAAATCTTTAAGGTCCGCAATCTTTTGGATAACGGCCTCATTTATAATCGCTGCATCCTGAAAAAACTCACCGCCTTGAACAACGCGATGGCCAACTCCAGTAATTTCTTCTAAACTGTCTACAATTTTTAGTTCAATCAACATTTTTAAAACTAGTTTAACACCAACTGCATGATCTTTTATCGGTTGCACCGCCTCATGCTTTTTATCATTGTACTTTATTGTAACATTAGCATCCTCTAAGCCAATTCTTTCAATAAGACCAGAAGCAATTACAATCTCCTCTGGCATAGAAAGTAATTGGAATTTAATTGATGAACTTCCGGCATTAACCGCCATAATTTTTTGCATAAACTTTAATTTCCCTTCATATTATGATATATTTTTTGAAACTCTAATAAAATTTCCTGATAGTGCTTTTTATCGTTAAAAGACTCAATATCCAGGATTGCCAATCGTCCAGAGGTTTTTTTGGTTTTCTGAATCGCAATTAAATGTTTGCGATTATTCTTAAAAAGTTCTGTCGGTAAACTAAAAAGAAAAGCTAACTTTATCGATTCGTTTTCCAAAAAAGACATGAAACTTTCATCTTTAAGAAAATAATCACTTGCTAAAAATAAAAACCATCCTTCATCTTTAATCTTTCCCAAATATTTATTAATTACCTGATAAGGATAATATTCATCATTCAGAAAATCATCTTCAAAAACAGTAATTAAACAATCAAAAAGATTTTTATCAGCTAATACTTCCTTCTCTTCAGAAAAAATGGAAATCCCTTTTCCTGATAAAGAAAATAAAGTTTTAATAATCGCCCGAAAGTTCTCATTCATTTCTAAGCCAAAACATTCTGTCTTTTCAAAAGCAACCGAATTTATAAAGTATCCGCTTTGTAAGAATGGATCAAATACCTTAACTTTCTTTTCTTCAAAAATCACGTGTAAAAGATAACTTATTAGCCCTGAGATGCTTTCTGGCACTAAAGCTGAAAGACTGACCTCATCAGCCTTAAAAGAAGCTAAAATCAAGAATTTAAAGGCTTTAAGTAGTTCATCTTCTGAAAGTCCTGCCTCATCCCTTACAATATTTTTTATATCATTGTTCTTACATAATAAAGCTAACCTTTCTAATGATGAACCAGTATGTTTACCTAATTCTTGCATTAGAACTTCATAATATTTAACGAATTCATTCTGAGCCATTATTTATCTTCCTTCTAACTTAGAATATTTTACCATTTTTTTCCAAAAAAAGCAACAAAAGGCAAAGAAAAAAGGCACGAATGCCTGCTTATAAAATTATATTTCTAATATCATTTAAAGATTCTAGGACTTTAGCTTTAGAGTTTAGCAAGGTTTCTTTACTTTGATGCCCGTTAGCGATTAAAATACAATCGATTCCTAAAGCATCAGCTACTTCTTTATCATGAATCGTATCTCCAATAAATAAGGCTTTCTCTGGTTTTATCCTTTCCATGTAATCTTTTCCAATTAAGATTTTACTAGCCGCATAAATATCTGATATACCAAGAACTTCATCTAAATAATCTTGAATATCAAATAATTTAACTTGTCTTAATAAATTGTTAATCTCTGAAGCCGATAAAATAATCTGCTTAATGCCGCTTTTATTAATATCACTTAAAAGCGAATTAACCTCTGGAAAAAGCTTAAAATCTTTTTCATTCTCATGATACATTTTAATAAATTCACTAGCTAAATCTTCAAAAGCTTCTTTTTCAAAATCAAAACCAGCTCTCTGATAATAATCTTTTATCGGAAAACCGAATATTTTATGATGAGCTTCAATTGAATCAATCAAAGCCAATCCTCTTTTTGAAAGCATAACATTAGCTTTAGCTATACATAATTTAAGATCGTCTAATAATGTTCCATTCCAATCCCAGATAATATGCGTATATTTTTTCATGTTTTCAAACATCCTTCAGACTTTATTTTATCGCTTTTAAGATAAAATGTCAAGTTTTTCCTAAATTTGCTAATTTTTGCCAAAACAATGCTTTGAAAATTACAAAAGCATCAGACTAACTCTTACAAAATTACATTATATAAGAACGGATAAGAAAAAAGATGGGGATTATACTAAAGAGATTAAAACTTATCAATGTGTATCGTGTAAAAGATGTCCTTTGAAGATAAAATGTACAAAAGGAAAAGGAAATCGATTAATTGAGCTTAATAAGGAACTAAAGGCATTTGAAAAAGAGGTCAGAGAAAATCTTCAAAGTGAATTAGGAATTTATTTAAGAGTTCAAAGATCGGTCCAGGTTGAGAGAGCTTTTGGGGTAATCAAGGAAGATTTTAAAACGTCTACTTTTTGCAGACAATTTTTGGATTAGATTAAATCTATAGGAATTGCCCAATTATTTCCCGCAAGCGGAAACGATTCCTTACAAAGGCAGATAACTCCTCCTTCGCCTACTTGCTTATTGGGGATATTTTTTAATACACTAAAAGAGCTAATATGACCTTTATTAGGATCAGAGGTAACCTTAATTTCAACAGGATGCAGTGTATTTCCTACTTCAATAATTAAATCAACTTCTTTTTTCTCTTTATCTCGATAGTAATAAAGCGGAAGTAAACTCTTACCACTATTATAATAACTTTTAATAATTTCACTAATAACCCAAGTTTCGAAAATATGCCCCCAAGATGCACCAATTGTTAATTGTTCTGGCGTATGCCAACCACTTAAATAACATGCAAGCCCCGTATCCATGAAATATAACTTTGGCGTTTTAACCAATCTTTTATTCAGATTATTACTATAGGGTTCAAGCAAATAAATTAAGCCGCTCGTTTGTAATACGTTTAACCAGCTTTTTATTGTTGCAACATCCTTACCCACTATTTCTGCAATAGCAGTCATATTTAATTGTTGACCAGTTCTTGCAGCAGTAGCTCTAAGAAACTTCATAAAACTAACTTCGTCTTTTAAATTAATTAATTTCCGCACATCTTTTTCTAAATAAGTTTTAATATAGGAATCACAATAGACGCCCCAATCTTTTAAACTAGCGTTAGTTTTATAAAGTTCTGGCATAGAACCCCTATGAATATAAGAGACAATCAAATTATAATTATAAGGAGTTTTATACTTAGATTTTTCTTTAATTTGTGCAAGATTTGGCAAAAAAGGTTCACAAAACAAAGATTTATTTATTTCTCTTTTAGATAATCCACACATTTGGATTATTGCAGCTCGTCCTGCAAGACTTTCCGTAACATTTTTCATTAATGCAAATGTTTGAGAGCCGGTGAGAATAAATTTGCATAAGTCTATATTATTATTCAAATTTTGAAAGAGATGTTCATCAATGTCTTCTTTAATATTATGAAATAATTCTGGAGCTCGTTGTATTTCATCAATAACAACTTTTTGAAATTGATTTATAAAAGCTACAGGACTCTCTTTGGCTGATTCAAAAATGCTAGTAGTATCTAAAGTAATGTATTGATAATCACCAAATTTTTGTTTTAGCAATGTAGACTTACCGACTTGTCTTGGACCAGTTATGACAATAACTCCTTTATTTTTGACTATCTTCTTCAAGATTAGCTCTATATGTCTTTCTATATATGGCATGTAATACCTCCCACTACTTCGTCAAATTTAGAGTGCAACTCTATTATAGTCGAAATTGTGAACATTGTCAAACAATTTTTAACAAAAAAGCCTCAACAATTTGGTTTGTAGGATTACCAAATCATCAAAGCTTTATATTTATCACTAACGACTTACTATTTAAGCCGATCAAATTGTTAAATTTCCAACTCTTTAATCTTAATCAGTTCCAAAATCGCCTGAGTTCTGCCTTTTACTCCGAGTTTTTGAATAACATTAGAGATATGGTTACGAACCGTTTTCTCACTGATGTTTAACTGGATTGAAATATCTTTGGTTGTCAGCTTCTTTAGCAACAAATTAAATATTTCTTTTTCTCTTAGCGTAAGTAATTTCAAAGTCATCCCCTCTTATCTGCTATTATTATGGTATGCAGGGCTACTTCAAATGGAACATGATTTTCTGAAATAACTTTTGATTGATGCCAATTTCCTGATATTCTGCCTCAGTTCCGTTTTGCATATTTTCGATTGTTTTAAATTTTTTGAGAATTTGTTTCTTTCTTTTTTCACCAATTCCGGGCACATCATCTAAAACTGACGCAAAAGCCAATGTTTTCCTAGTCTTTTTATGAAATGTTATCGCAAAACGATGGACTTCTTCTTGCATTTCTGTTAAAAGTTTTGTACAAGGAATCTTACTGTTTAAGATAATTTCTTCACCTTCTTGAATAATTGAAAAAGTTCGATGTCGCTCGTCTTTCTTTAAGCCAATAACAGGAATATCAACGTTCAGTCTTTCCAAGGTTTGTTTGACGACATTAACATGGCCTTTACCGCCATCAATCACAATTAAGTCAGGTCTTTTAAGGTTTTCCATCAATACCTTAAGGTAACGCCTGTAAATAACCTCTTCCGTCGTTTTATAATCATCTGGCCCTAAAACCGTCTGTATCTTATATTTTCGATATTCTTTCGGGCTTTTAATACCTTTTTCAAAGACAACCATTGCGGAAACAGGATCAACACCCTGAATATTGGAGTTATCAAAAATTTCAATTCGATCTAAATTCTTTAGACCGAGAGTTTCCTCAAGTGATGAAAGTTTTCCAGAAAGAATTTCATTTTTATTACGGATAATTTCTGATTTTGTTTCTAGATCAACCATGGCATTTTGATTAGCTAAATCCAAAAGTTTTTTCTTTTCGCCTTTTAAAGGATTATATACTTTAATGTTGAATAGTCCTGAAAGCAAATCTAAATTTTTTAAATTAATCCATAACTCTTTAGGCAAAAGGTTTTTCTGATAGAACTGACCAAGATAACTGATTATTTCCTCTTCCGGATTACCTAAATAAGAAAAAACTTCTTTATGAATATTAATGATTTTACCTTGACGCATAAAGAAAATATAAACAGCGATGTCTTCATTATTAACAAAATAACCAATAATATCCGAATCTATTAACTGACTCATAACCATTTTCTGACGTTCGGTTGTTGTTTTTATATGTTGAATCATATTTCTGTATTCAGCAGCTGTCTCAAATTCTAAATCCACTGCGGCCCGTTCCATCTTATTAGTCAAATCTTCGGTTACTTTCTTAGTCTGTCCTTTCAAAAAATTACTAATTTCATTAACATAATCCTTATAATCTATTTTTTGTTTAGTAATACAAGCACCTAAACATTGATGCATGTGAAAATAAAGGCACTCTTTTTTTTGTAGTGTTTCGCATTTTCTAAGTGGATAAAGTTTATTTAAAAGTTCAACAGTTTCTCTTGCGGCCATTACATTAGGATAGGGACCAAAATAAATTCCGCGCTTTAAATTGGGGTTTCTGGAGACAGAAAGTCTTGGATGAATTTCTTTTGTAATCTCAATATAAGGATAAGTTTTATCATCTTTCAGGCGAATATTATATTTAGGATCATACTTTTTGATTAAATTCAGTTCCAAAACCAATGACTCCAGTTCTGATGAGGTCACGATAAAATCAAAATTTCTAATGTCGCCAATCAACTTTTGGGTTTTTCCGTTATGTGAACCGACAAAATAACTTTTAACCCGATTTTTAAGACTTTTGGCTTTACCGACATAGATGATTTTATCTGTTTCGTCTTTCATCAAATAACAACCTGCACTATTAGGTAAAATTTTCAGTTTATCTTGAATTTCTGTCATCACTTCACCTCATTAAAAGAAAGAAAATCTGCCATAAAAGGCAGACTTTAGCTTGTTTTTTTGAATTCCACTGTAATCAAGTCTGCCAGAACTTCTTCTAGGGCTTTCCCGACTGATTTTACGCAACGAGTTTGAATTGATGAACGATTTGCTTCTTCTTCATCCATTAACTTTGCTCGTTTACTGGCAATATAAGCCAACTTATACTTAGAATCAACTTTTTCTAATAAGTCATCAATTGAAGGATATCTTAAGCCCTCTTTATTTTTACTATTCATTTAATCACAGCTCCAATAATTTATTGTATTTATAAATCGATCTTTCTGTTTTGGCATGTTCAGCCCGGATAATAGCCATAATCCGATTAGCTGCGTTTGATACTTCATCATTAACAACAATGTAATCATAAGTATGCGCCAATTTAAATTCTCTTTCCGCTTTTTCCATGCGTTCAATAATCGTTTCTTTAGATTCAGTACCTCTAGATAATAAACGATCATATAAAGCTTTTCTGGAAGGCGGTGCGATAAAGATAAATACCGCTTTAGGCATTTTTTCCCGAACTTGCTTAGCGCCTTCAACCTCAATTTCTAAAACAACTTCGTTGCCTTTGACAAGCATTTCTTTCACTTTATCAATTGGTGTTCCATAATACTGACCGACAAATTCAGCATATTCAAGAAATTTATTTTGCTTTATTCCTTTTTGGAATGCCTTTTCGTCTGTAAAAATATAATCAAGACCATCTTTCTCACCAACTCGTGGTTTTCTGGTTGTCATTGAAATTGAATAATAAAGATTATGATTTGTCATTTCAAATAGGGCTTTGCGGACCGTCCCTTTACCGACACCGGACGGACCGGAAATAACAACTAAGAGACCTAATTCATTTAGCTTCACGTACACGTACACTCCATAATACTAATATGATAACATATTATGACTAAAATAATCAAGGCTTTTATGAAAAAACATTTTCACTTTTTCATTTTTTTTTGATTTTTTGTAAAAAAGAGCAATTTTATTGGTAAAATATTAGTACTCAGACACTAAGGAGGCAAACTAATGGCAATCGATGGATTCTTTCTAAATAAGCTAATCCGGGAACTTAAGTTTATTGAAAATAAAAGGATTCGTAAAATCAATATGCTTTCCCGCGATGAATTTTCTTTTAATATATATGGCTTTAAAACTAGTTCAGAACTTCTGATTTCTACAAATCCGGATTTTCCTTATATTACTATTATTGCCGATAAACCCCAAGTTGATAACTCCGCAACTTATTTTCTGACTATTTTAAGAAAAAATCTTGAAGGAGCGTTAATCACTTCTATAAATCAATATCAAAATGATCGAATTATTATTATAAGTACTTCAAGAGTCAATGAGCTTGGCGATCTAAAAGTTGTTAAACTAATTTTGGAATTGACTGGACGCCATGCTAATTTAATCTTGATAGAAAATGAGAGAATTATCGATTCCTTAAAAAGAATGGCACCTACAGATAATGCCAGAACTTTACTTCCAGGAGCGCAATATCAATTTTTTCCGCAAAACAATAAAAAAAATCCCTTTTTATTAGCGGAAGCGGAAATTAAAACAATGTTTAAAAACAACACTTCTCCAATTTATGATTTCCTAAAAACAAATTTTTCCGGTATTTCTGATTTGCTTTGTCAGGCTGTCACGAAAAATAGTGAGTACTATAATAATTTTATGACCCTTTTAACTGTTTTTCAACCAATAATAATTGACACTGGTAAAAAGCTAGATATTTACTTTACAGCTATCGATGAAGTAAAGATTATCCGAGAAACATCAAGTTTGATTGAACTTATTAATTTGTTTGTCCGTGAAAAGTACAACCATCTTAATCATAAAGGCAAAAGTCAGATTCTTTTAACACCGATCAATCAACGCTTAAAAAAAATCGAAACTAAAAAAATCGCTCTGGAAAGCGATATTCTTAAAAATGAAAACGCTGATTTAATGCGCAAAAACGGCGAACTGATTTTGCATTCAGGTTTAGATTTAGATTCTAAATTTAATACTATAAAAGTCTTTGATTATAGTGATAATCAGGATTTGGAAATTTCTCTGGACGATCGTTTAACTCTAAAAGAAAATGCTACTGCCTTTTTTAAGACTTATCGAAAAAAGAAAGCATCTTTTGCTCATATTAAACGTGAATTAAAAAAAGCTACTGAAGAAATTGAATATCTAAATATCTTGCAAAATCAAATTGGCTTTGCGGAAAATAATGATCTAGAAATTATTCGCAATGAACTTATCGAAAATAATTACCTTCCGAAAGAAAAGATTGTTAAAAAGACACCAAAAAACAATTTCACTACCTATGTTCTAAAAAATAATATTGAAATAATGGTTGGTAAGAATAACCGTCAAAATGAGCTTCTAACAATGAAAACAGCCTCTAAAAATGCAATGTGGTTTCATGTTCAAAACGCTCCTTCTGCCCATATTGTTGTTCAAAATGAGGGCGAATTAGATGAAGAAACCATTAGAAGCGCCGCTTTAATTGCTTGTCATTATTCAAAATTTAAAAATTCTGATTCGGTACCGGTTATTTATACAAGAATTAAGTTCTTAAAAAAAATCAGCGGGCTTACTTTTTTTAAAGTAAGTTATAAAGCCGAAAAAACAATTTTTATTAATTCTGATCCAGAATTTATTGCTAGCCTTAAAAAACGTAATTTCTAGTGATTTCTTCTGCGCTCTTTAAAATTTTTGGAAATAGTTCTTGAATCTTTAACAATAATTTTTCATTATGCAAATCACTTTCGATTTGTTGACAAAGTAAATATAAAGTTTCTGAACCCAAATTCATCGCTATGCCTTTTAAAGAATGGACTTTCCTGTGATATTCGTTAATATTACTAGCATATAAAGTGGATATTTCTTCAATAAAATTTTGATAGTTTTCCACTAAATTCTTTAGAAGCCTATAATATATTCGCTCAATGCCCCCAACATAAGATAGGCCTAATTCTATATTTATATAATTCATTAAATACCTTTCTTAAAAATGACCGGATTTTTGTCCGGCATTTTTTTATTCATAGGAATTTCTATTTTCAACTTGTAATAATATTTTCACTTAATATATGTATGTTTATATGCACATATATGAGAATTTTTCTCAAATTTAACCCTAAAACCATAGTTTTATTTGCTTTATCTAGAACATTTTTTCAAGCTAAAAAAATTAAAAATAATTCTTGTTTTTACTAGATTTTAGTGTTATAATAACCTCATACTCTTAACAAGAATCGAGGTGAAAAAATGAGTATCTTGATAAGAGAAATAATCGCTTACTCCAGACTAAGACAGGAAGCTTATTAATTCAGATATTAGATAGTTTAAATATAATGGCAAAAAGTAAACCCAAAAACGATGAAGTAATTCAGAGTTTGAGGAATAGCGGTCTAACAACACCCATAAGATTACAAGTAACACTGTAATTTCTTATAAAGATAGGCATCAGCCCTGTAACGGAAATTTATTTTCGTTTTGTTAATTCTTATTTTCTGCTTCAATAACTGCATAGTTGCCATCTTCACGAAGATAACAAATATTAGTCTTAAAGGTTTGTTTATTTAAGAAAACATAAAAACTATGACCTAAGGACTCCATCTGCATAACCGCATCTTCTACATCCATTGGCTCAAGCTGTACGCTTTTATTACGAACGATTGTCGCATTCAATTCACTTGTCAAATCATCAGAATTATTTTTAAAAGCGGCTTTAATCCCTTCTTTTTCGAAACGGGTATTAACTTTTGATTTTAGCTTTTTTATCTGGCTGATTAACTTATCAACAACTAAATCCAAAGCCGCATACATATCCTTGTCTTTAACTTCTGCCCTTAAGGTAAGGACCTTATTAGGGATAGTAACTTCTACTTTGTTGTAGCCAGAATAATTTTTACAGACGATCCGAGCTTCCTTTAAAACTTTCTCGTCAAAAAACCTTTCCAGACGGGAAATCTTTTTTATTGCATAATCCCTGATTGCATCGGTGATAATGAATCCATTTTTGCCAATTACCTCGATTTTCAAATTATCATCTCCTTTTCTTCTATTATACTATAATTATTTTAAACTTACAACCTTAATCAACCGACACATTAAGAAAACCAAGTCAGAAAAAAAATTTTTCCGTCAATTAGGTCTTTGACTAACTCCAGACAATCAATTAAATCAAGATACTCATCAAAAATCAAAAAACAGTCATAACTTAAATCAATCTTTGATTCTATATAAATAATTACTTTGCTTATCTCTAAAAGATAGTAATCGATGCTAACAGGTATTTTCTCATCAAAAAGCCAAAACCAGTGAACCTTTTTTTCTTCAAAAAGAAAGCATTGATAATTAAGATTAATTGGAAATTTCTCCAAACAGAAATCGCAAAGAAAATAATAAGGAAAATAAAATAAATTACTAAAATTTCTTTTAATTAAAATTGCTTTCTTACAAAACTTACAATAAATAAAAATCAGCTCCCAATAACATTTGAGAGCCGAATCAATTATTACTTCATTTTGGCAACTTGTTTTTTTAGCAAAGCAAAGATTTTTTCATCTTTCAAAATTGGTTCACAAATATTAACAAAGTAGTTCCATTTTTTAATTAAATAGTTTTTTGTTTCTTGATTGGTAACTAAATGAAAGTATTTACCATTCTCAAAAAGATCAGCACATTTAATAATACATGCTTCTTTTCCATATTCCCTGGTTTTATCAATCATCGCTTTACTTTGCAAAAACCTATCTTCAATCTCAGCACTAAAACTAAGAGCTTCTACTAGTTTTGCTGTTTCCTCGCCAAATTCTAAGCTAATATCTGCTTTTGTTGCCTTTGTATCTTCTAATAAATCGTGAAGAATCGCTCCTACTACTATTGTTTCATTATAACCATACTCAAATAGTAACATCGCAACTTTTATACTATGGAAATAAACAGGTTTGTTGTTATTGTGACAGCCCTTATCAAAATGTTTAGCTGTAAACAAGAAAGCTTGATTTATTAGCTTTTCATTCATAATATCTCCTTAATAAGACTATTTAGCTAACTTTATTATTTCCGCTTTTTTATCGGTTTCTTCATATGAAACATTACATCTGCCTAAATGACCATAAGCTGCTAATCTTTTATAGATTGGTTGTTTAAGGTTTAGGCTTTTGATGATTTCTTTAGGACGAAAATCAAAAAGCTTTTCTACAATTGAAGCAATTTTTTCTTCTTTAATCGTATTCGTTTCAAAAGTATCAATTTTGATACTAACAGGTTTTGCCTGACCAATAATATAAGCAACCTGAATTTCACATTTTTTTGCTAACCCTGCTGCTACGATATTTTTTGCGACATATCTGGCATAATATAAGGCACTACGGTCAACTTTACTAGGATCCTTCCCAGAAAGCGCACCACCGCCATGTCTAGCATAACCACCATAAGTATCTACAATAATCTTTCTGCCAGTTAATCCTGTATCGCCATTGGGCCCGCCAATCACAAAACGACCAGTTGGATTAATAAAATAGTTTGTTTTATTATCAATTAAATTTGTTGGTAAAATAGAAACAACGTGAGTTAAGATATCTTTACGAATTTGCTCCTGAGAAACATCATCTGTATGTTGAGCCGAAATAACGATAGTATCAATTCGTTTGACGTTCCCCTTTTCGTCGTATTCAACTGTGACTTGGGTTTTACCATCAGGTCTTAAATAAGGCATAATGCCTTTCTTCCTGACTTCTGTAAGTCTTTTAGCCAACAAATGCGCCATATGGATAGCTAAAGGCATTAATTCTTTAGTTTCATCTGTCGCATAACCAAAGACAAAACCTTGATCACCTGCTCCTTGCTCGTGATTACTACTTTCTGTTACGCCGATAGAAATATCCGGAGACTGCGAATGCACATTAATTTTAATCTTGACATTTTGATAATCAAAGCCTAAATTAGTTTCTGTATAGCCAATTTCTTTTATAACATTACGCGCAACACTTTCAATATCAATTTTAGCTCTTGAGGTAACTTCTCCACAAATTATTAATAGACCAAAGCTTGCCATAACTTCAACCGCAACCCTAGCTTCCGGATCACTTGCTAAATAGGCGTCTAAAACAGCGTCACTTATTAGATCGCAAACTTTATCAGGATGTCCCTCAGTAACTGATTCTGAGGTAAATAATGTTTTATACTGCATTGTTATTCCTCAAAGCTTTTGCGAGTTGGTCAGCACAACTTGTGCCTCTAGGTCCGCAAACATTGTTTTCAAATAATTCAATCGCTCTTTTTACTTCCATACCTTCAATTACTTTACAAAGTGCTTGTAAGTTTCCTGGACAACCACCAGTATATTTTACATTATAAATTTTTTGGTCACGAACTTCATACTCGATACTTTTAGGGCAGACACCCTCTGGTTTGTATTCATATTTCATCTTTAAGTTTCTCCTCTTCGCTTATAATTAATTAAAAAAACTTTCTGCACAAGAAAGTTTTCAGATTTCTCATTGCTAGGTTTCCCCCTCGCTGGAAGCACCTAAATTAATAGGTTGCTGCTATATCGATGGCCAGTTAACCTCCATAGCTCTTAATAAGTTTATTTAATTGTAAATATTATAATAAATTTGTCTGATTTTGTCAAGATTAACCCGTAAAATTATCAAACATTTCTGTAAAAGTCTCAATATTTTTCAAGAATTTTTCTAAAGTTTGTCGATCAAAATATGCATTTAAATGCTCCCGTAAAGCAATAACCGCGTGCTGATTATTTAATGGCCGCTTATATTTTTTATCGCTTCTTAAAGAGATATAGGTTTCGCATAATAAAATAATCTCTTCTGGTTTATTCTTATAAATACGAATAATATTATCTTTATATTCTTCATTAGTTGTTCCATAAGTCATCATAAATACAATATCATTACTTTTTTGCGCTAACTGAAAGCGACGAACAACAGAAAGTCCAATCTCAGTTTTTGCTTTTAAAGCCTGAAATTCTGTTTCATTTATCGAACCAGAAATTGTTTCATCAAGTTTCAGAATATCTTTATGCTTAATATGAATTCCCGAAAATTCACAAAGTTTTTCACTTTCTAACAATGGCATATCTAAATAAGATGTAAACTTTTTAGTCATATCTGTAACTAAGGAAGCATAACGTCTGTGATCTTGAAAGGTATAATTACTATTTAAAACAATATTATAGATTTCTTTAACAACTGATAAAAAATCTGTTTCAATATTTTTTCTTTTAATTAGTTCTTCTTTACGCTTTTTATGTAAGTGCTCACCAATAGCAACAATCTGCCAGTTAACAAAGATAAAAAGTGAAGTTATAATCGTCCTGAAAATAAGATCCTGCAAATCGGATTCATTAACTATAGCCCGCAACATTTCACCGAGATTACTCGTGTAAGGTTGGTCGAAAATACGATAAGTAATGAATAAATGACAAAATAAAAACAATACGAATATAAATGGCGCAATCGTCCTGAATAAATGCTTGTTTTGATAAAGGGTAACTACTACAACTGCATAAAGCAATAAAAGATAACCCGTATTAGCAAATTCTGGTGCGCCTGTTGAGATACGCCAATAAACAAATATACTCAGAAAAAACAAGTAAAAACTGAAGAAAAACATGGCAACTTCCTGCTTAGTATAGTCTGAACCATTTTTTCTAATCAAGTCTTTAAGGGCTTTATTAACAACAAAAGTTAAAAGAAACATAAAACCCGTCATAATATAATTTGTTATATTTGTATTAAGAAAAGATAATACAGTAAGAATCAAGCTATAAAAGAGATTCGTTACAAAAACAATATTTTTTATTACTTCATTACGACGTCTTAAAACCTGTGTATCATCAGTAATATCGACATTCGCAAAAAAGTTAAAAAAAGAAAATAATTTAATTTTTTTTAATTTCATGAGGCCTCTTTATGTTTAACTATTTATTTCGTCGTTATAATCATAAATCGTAAATGATTTAATTCTCGGATCGGTATTTGCGACATTTTCATTCATAACCTGAGCTACTCTTGTTGATGCGGCTGCCGCAATTGCTCCAACAATATCATCCATAAAAGTATGACAGGCACTACTATTTTTTCCAACTTCATTTAAAGCCTGACAAATCCCTGGTTTGTTAACATCGATATCGCCAAAATTTGTCTGACCAATAACACCATATAATCCAGCAATCGAAAGCCCAACTAATTCATCGATTCCAAAAAGACCTAAATCACTAGCTAAAATATTTTGAATCGGACCACGAAATAACTTTTCTTCCGTCATTCTGTCTATTTCTGCTCCTAATTGCAGATGATGGAAAACGTCACGTAATGATAAAATCTTTTCCACTGAATCAACGCAATCTGAATAAGCAATGTCCTTAGTGAATTTAGACTGTTGTTTAAAAGCTATTTGAGCGATATCTTTAACAGATATGCCTCGTGACTCCAAAGTTTCGATATTTAGCTTTAACATCTCTTCGCGAGAAAATAAAAGTTTTGCCATAAAAAACCTCTCTTTACATTAAAATACTATTTGCTTCAATTTTGTTTCCGTTAATAAAGTCCTTAGCAGACATAACTTTTTTGCCAGCTGGCTGTAAAGTTAAAATTCGGATTGCTTTATCTTTAGTTTTAACGATTAATTGTTTTGGACATAAAATCACACCTGGCTTAACACTAACATTACTCTCTACGATTTCAGCGCTATGAATCTTTAATACCTTATCTTCTAATCGCGTATAAGCTAAAGGCCAAGAATAAAGACCTCTGATTTGATTATAAACTGTTAAAGCATCTTGATGCCAGTCAATCAATTCTTCCTCACGGGAAATATTAAAAGCATAAGTAGCTTTTAAATGCTCTTGTGGTTTAGGTATAGCTTTACCTGTAAATATTTTTGGCAGATGGGTTTTCAGCATTCTGATCGCTACTTCAATTAACTTATCGTGTAAGGTAAGCGCAGTATCAGTAAAATCAATAGGAATCGCCTCTTGCCAAAGAATATCACCAGCATCCATCTTTTTAGCCATATGCATCAATGTTATACCAGTTTCTTTATGACCATAAATAATTGCTTTATGAATTGGCGCGCCACCTCTTAAAGCCGGTAATAAAGATGCATGGACATTTACACATTTAAATTTTGGAAATTTAAGTAATACTTCTGGTATAATCTGACCATAAGCACAAGTTAAAATTAAATCAGGATTAGCATCTATTACCTTTTGATAATCTAATTTGATATTAGAAGACTGAAAAAGCGGAAGATTATTTTCCTGAGCCAGTTTTTTTACTGGCGAAAAATCAGTTTTGTTATTTCTTCCGTTTATTTTATCTGGTTGCGTAACAACTAAGACTACATTATCTATAACTGATTCCAAAACTCGGGCAGCAAATTCTGGCGTGCCCATAAAGACAATCCGCATTTTACTTAATATCGCTAAGAATTTTCTCGATTGTATTTCCTGTTTGTAAAGATGTATCAGCTTTAAAGATTAAATCAGGCATTTTACGAATATCCATTTTCTTTGCTAACTCACTTCTGATAAAACCTTTAGCCTTTTCTAACGCTTCTTGCGTAACTGCTAACTGGTCTCCTTCACCTAAAAGTGTATAAAAAACAGTCGCAAATGATAAGTCCTTAGTGATACGTACTTCTGTAATTGTAACATAACCAATATTAGAATCTTTAATTTCCTTTTGTAATATCAAAGAAATTTCTCTTTGAAACAAACTGGAAAGACGCTCTAATGGAATCCCCTTTTTCCCACTCATTTTCTCACAACTTCCTTTTCTATATAACAATCAATTGTATCATCGACATTAAAGTCGTTAAAGCCTTCGGCCATAATACCACATTCAACGCCGTTTTTAACGGTTTTAACCTCATCTTTCAAATGTTTAAGAGAGGACATTTTACCTTCAAAAATAACCTTGTCTTTTCTTTTGACAATAACTTTTGAAATTCTTTCGATAGTACCATCAGTCACTAGACAACCAGCAATCGTTCCAAGTCGAGAAATCGTAAATAATTTTTGAACAAGCGCGGTTCCGGTTTTGATATCCTCAAAAATTGGTTTGCGCATTTTACTAACCATTTCTTGCACATCATCAATTAAGTTAAAGATAATGTTATAGAAACGGATATCAACTTTCTTCGCTCGTGCTGTTTCTTTAACACTTAAAGTTGGCTTCGTATTAAAACCAATAACAATTGCTTTACTTGAATAAGCAATATTAATGTCTTCTTCAGTAATCGCTCCTGCAGCACAACGAATCAAATGAATTTTGATTTCTTCATTACCAAGCTTTTCTAATTCTGAACGAAGTGCTTCAGCTGTTCCTTGTGTATCGCTCTTAACGATTAAAAATAAACTTTTCATGGCTTCATCTTTTAAAACCTGATCAATATTAGTTGTTCTATTATGAGCCAACTCTTCCATCCAGGCAGTATGCGAACGCTTAGAAGCAATATTCTTAGCTTCTCTTTCATCTTTGAAATAGCGAAATTTATCACCTGCATAAGGCGATCCCTCTAATCCTGTGATTTCTACAGCTTGGCTTGGCAGTGCTGACTTCAGACGTCTACCACAATCATCAGTCATAGTTCTGATTTTACAGTAAATGCTTCCGATAATTAAATTATCACCAACATTTAAAGTACCATTTTTAACAATAATAGTAGCAAGATTTCCTTTACCTTTATCGGTCTTAGCTTCAATAACTACTCCAGTCGCAACTGCTTCAGGATTTGCTTTAATATCATTCATATCGGCAGTTAATAAAACCATTTCTAAAAGGTTATCAACACCTGTACCTTGTAAAGCCGAGATTTGACAATAAGTTGTCTTACCTCCCCATTCTTCAGGCGTTAATTTCTCGTCAAAGTTTGTTAATTCCGTCATTACTCTTTCCGGATTAGCTCCCGGCTTATCCATTTTATTAACGCAGACAATAATCGGCACTTCAGCTTCTCTTGCTTGTTTGATTGCTTCTTTAGTCTGAGGCATAACGCCATCATCAGCCGCAACTACAAGAATACAGATATCTGTTATCTGGGCACCACGGGCACGCATTTCTGAGAAAGCAGCATGACCCGGAGTATCAATAAAAGTAATCTTTCTGCCATCTTTAGTATCAACCTGATAAGCACCAATGCTTTGAGTAATACCTCCAACTTCACTTTTGGTAATACGAGTATTACGAATGAAATCAAGAAGAGTAGTTTTACCATGATCGACGTGTCCCATAATTGTAACAATAGGAGGTCTGCTAACCATTTTCTCTGAATCATCTTCTTCTTCAAATTCATCAAAACGTGTTAAATCTGTCAACTTTTCTAATTCGAACTCAATCTCTAAAGCCTCACAAAGCATTTCTGCTTGTTCTTTATCAATTGAAGTATTTAAATTTATAAAGTAACCTAGGCCCATCAAAATCTTTAAGATTTCCGCTGAACTACGATTAAGTTGTGCAGCAATTTCGTTAAGTTGCATACCGACCTGATAGCTAAGTTTTGTGACAATAACTTCTGGAGCTGCTACTTTTTTGTTATCTTTTTTCTTATTGGTTTTCTGATTTAAATCAGTTTCTGCATTTTTTGGCTTATAAAAATTTTTCTGATTAACCGGTTTTTTATTAGTTGTTCTTGTTGATGCCGGTTTGTTAGAACTTTGCGAATCGGAACTTCCTTGCGGTTTATTAAAAGGACGATTCGCTCCTTGGCCTTGCGGTCTTTGTTGATATCCACCCTGACCTTGTGGTCTTTGTTGGTAGCCACCTTGACCTTGTGGCCTTTGCTGATAACCTTGGCCTTGCGGACGATCTCCGTATGGACGCTGTGGTCTGTCACCTTGCGGTCTTGGCTGATAACCTTGGCCTTGCGGACGGTCACCATATGGACGTTGTGGCCTGTCACCTTGCGGCCTTGGCTGATAACCTTGGCCTTGCGGACGGTCACCATATGGACGCTGTGGCCTGTCACCTTGTGGTCTTGGCTGATAACCCTGGCCTTGCGGACGGTCACCATATGGACGCGGTGGTCTGTCACCTTGTGGTCTTGGCTGATAACCCTGGCCTTGCGGACGGTCACCATATGGACGCGGTGGTCTGTCACCTTGTGGTCTTGGCTGATAACCCTGGCCTTGTGGGCGGTCACTATATGGGCGTTGTGGTCTATCTCCTTGTGGACGATCTGTCCTTGGCTGATAAGAACCTTGCTCGCCAGCAGGACGCGGTGGTCTCGGTTGGTAACTCGAGTAACCTTGAGGTCTTGCGGGACGGTTTGCGGTTTGATCGCTTTCCGAACGAACCGGTTTTTTAGTAGTGTCAAAAAGCTCATCTGAACTAAATGAGGTTCTATTCGTATTTTGATCTTTTGGTTTTTGGTTATCGTCCAAAATAATTCACCTATCCTTTTTTGATGGCCTCCGCAAAACCTTTATCAGCAATACCGAGGGCTTTCTTATTATTATTCAATATCCGCTCTAAATTCGCGGAATTTTCGATTTCTTTACTTTCAACACCATAAAATACACATTTATCAAGAAGTTTTTTTTTAGTGTTTTCTGATGCATCATTTAAAATTAAAACTAGAAAAACTTTATTTTTTCGAACATAGTCAAGAACATTATCAGTGCCAACAACTAACTTACCAGCTCTTCTGGTGAGTCCGATTAAACCTTCAATCTTATTCATCTTTAGCAATTAATTCCAAAAGTTCTTCATAAATATTGTCAGGTATAGCAACTTCCAGTTTCCGGTCTAAAGCTTTACTTTTCTTAGCTTTTTCGATAACAGCTTTAGTTAATAACAAATATGCACCACGACCATTGCTTTTTCCAGTTAAATCCACTGAAACAATGTTTTCTTTAGTTGCGACAATCCTAATTAATTCTTTTTTTGGATGTTGAGTTTTATTAACGACACAAGTCCGAAGAGGTATTTTTTTCACCTTCATAGTTTTTACCAAACAATTTCTTCGTTAATTGCATCTTCTTCCGATTTAATATCAATCTTCCAGCCAGAAGACATAACTGCCAGACGAACATTTTGTCCAGCTTTTCCGATAGCCAATGATAATTGATCATCAGGAACGATAGCTAAAGCTTGTCTTTCTCTGACATCAATATCGATAACTTCTAAAACATGAGCTGGCTGAAGTGCATTAGTAATCAATTCTTTTGGATCTTCACTCCACTTATAAAGATCGATTTTTTCACCATTCAATGAAGTTACAACTTCACGAATACGGCATCCAGCTTCACCAACGCAAGAGCCAATCGCATCAACTTTTGGATTCTTGGAATAAATAGCGATTTTAGTCCTATCTCCTGGATCACGAGCAAGTCCCATAATTTCTATTGTTCCATCTTTTATCTCTGGAATAACATTTTCCATTAAACGCGTCACAAGATTTTTATCGTTACGGGAAACAAAAACCTTTGGCCCTTTTGTTCCCGGCTCTACTGCCGTAATATAAACCTTGATTTTTTCTCGCAAGACAAAAGTATCATTAGGTAAAAGTTCGCGCTTAGGTAAAAGAGTAGTAACATTTTCGCCAACACTAAGTGTTAGAAAATCATCACGGATATCAACAACTTCAGCGATAATCATTTCATTTTCCATTTGTTTAAAATAATTATAGGCATTTTCTTTTTCAAAATTGCGAATATTTTGATTAAATACCTGTTTAGCTGTTGATGCAGCAATCCTTCCGAATTCCTCAGGACTAATTGGTTGCTCAACAACATCTCCAACTTTATAACGATTAGATAACGCCTTAGCTTCTGAAAGCAACATCTGCGGCAACTCAATCGTCGGATCATCTCTGATATAATCTTTGACAACTAAATGTTGAGAATAAATTAAAATCTCATTTCTAGCTGGTTTGATTTCAATTCTAGCAGCCGAGTTTCCATACATCTTACGAAAGGCATTGACCATTGCTTTACGAAAAGCTTCATAAAGATCTTCAACATTAATACCTTTTTCTTCAGCGATAATTTCAATTTGCTTAAAAAATTCTTTTCTGACCATAATAAATCTCCTAAAATTTTATTGCCAGACGAATCAAACGAATGCTTTTTGTTTCTACTTCGATTTTTCTGATCCGGCCTTTTTGATTGACTTCGATTATAATTTTTTCGGGAGTGACTGCCCTTAGGTAACCAGTTTGTTCTTGGTTGTCGGTTTTTACAAAAATATAACGACCGATTGCTTTTTCAATTTCACTATGATTACGTAAAAGTTTTTCTGCACCTGGCGAGGAAACTTCCAGATAATATGATTCCCTATATTCAATTTCATCTAGTTTTTCACTTAAATAATTATTGACTAAAGTTAATGAATCAACATCAATCCCATTTTCTTTATCAATTAAGATTTGTAAAATATGATTTCCACTTTCTTTGACTTCAACAACATCATAAAGCTCTAGATTCTTTTCCTTGAGGAATAACTCTAAAAGACCGCTGATTTTTTCTTTGATATTAGCGATTTTTCTCCCCTCCTTCAAAAAAAACAGAGTGAAAACTCACTCCATCCTAATATTTACCGTACTTATTATATCATAATAATATCATAAATGCAAGTTTTTTTGTTTTTCATAATTGAAATTACCGCGATTTCCTTATAGTGTATGTAAGGATATTTCTGATATAACTATAACTTTCTTATAAAATTCATGCTAATTCAACATTTAATTCTTTAATCACGTCTAACACAACATCACTATCCTTTAAAATTCTAAAGGCCGTTTCTCCTTCTACAAAAACATTCCTATTTCCTCTTCCCGCAATAAATAAACAATCTCCTTCTCTTAGATCATGAATAGCCTTTCTGATTGCTTCATGACGGTCAATAATTATTTCCGATTTTATATATTTACCTAAATAACCTTTAAGTTCCCGACAAATAGTTTCTGGATCTTCAGTCGCATGATCGTTAGCGGTAATATAAACATGTTTGACATAATCCTTCAGATAATCCATCGCATCTTTTCTGAACTTTGGCCTTTGACTAACATAATAATCAGATAAAAATACTTCATCCCAACCTTTAAATCCTGTTCCAGGAGCTCCAGTTATTACTCTTAAATTCTTTATTTCAAAACGCTTCTGATATTCCCTTAAAAATTCCAGAGCTGGGTCAAGATATATGCCAATAATCACTATACAATCATTAAATCTAAATGTTTCCTCTCTTCCGGGAATCTTTATCTTATGAACAATACTTTTAAATAAATCTGCTTCAAACAAACCTAAAGCATCAATAATGGAAATTGCGCAAATTAAGTTAAAAGCATTATAAGGCATAAGTAACATTGATTCAATATCTATATCTTCACCATTAAGCATAACTTTAATCTTTACACCTTGCATCGAGTGCGAACAATCATAAATATATGAATTTAACTTTGTATAATCTAAATTGTTTCTTGTAGCAGTATAAACAGAACCATAAGTATATTTCGGCATTTCATTAATTTTCAAAAGTTCATGAAAACACTCGTTATCAATATTTCCCGTAATTCCAAAAACAGAAATAGATTGTTCTTCTTTAGGAATATCTTTCAAAAAGGTTTTGATGCTTTTGACATATTCTTTACTTGGTCCTTGGTCAATATTGTGATCATTGAAGATGTTCGTTAATGCCCGAATTTGAAAAGGCAAATAATTGATTAAACCTTTCTTAATTACTGGCTCATTTACTTCTAAAATAATAAAATCTGGTTGATAAAGATAAGCTTCCATGATAAATCTTAGAATATCTAATTTTTCACATAATAAGGTTTCACAACCTTCAGAAGGGTCTATACAACCAGCTGGTGAATCAATCCCGGCACTGCAGTAAAGTATTGATTTGAATCCTTTTGCCTTTATATATTGATGAACTATAATTGCAGTTGAAGTTTTGCCTCTGCTACCTGCGATACCAATGATTTTTATTTTATCCAAAACAGTTAAATCAGCATTTTCAAATGTTTCAATAATTTTGAGTGGTTTTTCTGGTATTTCTTTAAAAAGTTTTGTTACTGATTCAGATAATTTCATTGCTTTTCTCCTTATTTTTTTGCATTCTAAAAAGTTACTATTATTAGTAACAATTATTATTAAAATATTTTAATAAATTCAATTAAATGTTTTCTATGCTGTTATTTTATCGTTTATTTCTTTGTTTGTCAATAAGTTTACGACAAAAACAGTCATTTTTCGACCGACAAATCTCGACAGGCTGTAAAGGAAAATAAAAAGACCCTCACTAGGTCTTTTTTGCAACATGCTTATCTCTTAACTGCCCGCAAGCAGCGTTTATTTCTTGTCCGTGCTCCCGTCTCATTGTCACGTTAAGACCAAGCTTCTTCAATTTATCAAAGAAACGATTTGTATTTTCCGGTGTTGAGCGTTTGTAGTTATTACCTTCTACCTCATTATAAGGAATTAAATTAACATAAACTAAACGCCCTTTAAATAAATTAAATAAATCTAAGGCATCTTGCGGGCGATCATTAATATTGTTAATTAAAATATATTCCAATGTAACCCTTCGATTAGTTTTTTCAATATAATAGTCAATAGCTTTAATTAGTTCCTTTAATGGATACTTACGATTAATCGACATTAATTTACTTCTAATCTCATCGTTAGCGGCATGAAGACTAATTGCAAGATTAGTCTGTAAGGGAAAATCAGCGTATTCGATTATCTTAGGTACTAAGCCAGCTGTAGAAACAGAGATATGTCTAGCCCCAATGGCTAAGCCTTTGGCATAATTAACAATTTTCAAGAAAGATAATAGATTATCAAAATTATCAAATGGTTCTCCGATTCCCATCACAACTAAGTGACTAATTTTCAAACCAGTAATTTTTTCTACCTCTAAAACTTGCAGAGTCATTTCCGCAACCCTAAGGTTTCGCACCTTTTTTTGTTGTCCGCTAGCACAAAAAGCGCAACCAAAATTACAGCCCACTTGCGTAGAAAGACATAACGAACGACCATATGGATGCTGAATAAGAACTGTTTCAATAGTATTGCCATCCGAAAGTTTAAATAAAAACTTGCGAGTTGAATCAACTGAAACTTCTTCCTTAACTAAAGTTAGACTTTCTAATTCAAAATCTGCTTTCATTTCTTCAATTACAGTTTTTTTAATGTTCTTCATTTCTAAGAAATCAGTAATCCGATGACGATAAAGCCATTCAAAAATCTGAGCACTACGATAAGGACTTTCCTGTTTACTTAGGAAATACCCCTCTAGTTCTTTAAGTGAGAAATCATAAATACTTTTCATGGTTTTACCTCTTTCAGACGCCATATATCTCTGTTGTAGTCTTTCATTGTCCGGTCCGTCGAAAAAAAGCCACTCATTGCAATATTAACTAAAGACATATTTAGCCATTTATTTCGCTCTTGATAAAGACGATTAGCTTTTTCATGTGCTTCGATATAGGAATGGAAATCCTTAAGCACAAAATAATGATCATTGTTAAGTAAATTATCTCTGATTTCCGCAAATTCGTTCTCATTAATATTCGCAAAAAAACCATTAGTTAATGAATCAAGTACATAGCGAACTCTTACATCATTATCATAATATGCCTTTGGATTATAATTTCCGTTTTTATGTAAGGCTGTTACTTCTTCAGCACTCATTCCAAAAATTATAATATTGTCGGATCCTACTAATTCAGCAATTTCTACGTTAGCGCCATCCATTGTTCCTAAAGTAATTCCACCATTGATCATAAACTTCATATTACCAGTACCACTAGCCTCCTTTGAAGCTGTCGATATCTGTTCAGATATATCACAAGCAGGCATTAAACTCTCAGCATAAGTCACATTGTAATTAATCGCAAAAACAACTTTAATATATTGATTTACTTCTAAATCATTATTCACCTTATCCGCAATTGTATTAATTAATTTAATAATTTTTTTAGCATAAAAATAGCTTGGCGCAGCTTTAGCTCCAAAGATAAAGGTTGTTGGATGATAATTATTTTTAAACTCTAAATCATTTTTCAACCTGTCATAAAGATAAATAATATGAAGGGCATTCATCAGTTGTCTTTTATATTCATGAAGCCTTTTAACCTGAATATCGAAAATCGAATTAGAATCAATAATTAAGCCTTGCTTATCTTTAATTATCTGTGCTAACTTTTTCTTGCGAGCTTTCTTCATTTCATCTAACTGTGCTAAAACTTGATTATTATTCTGATAAGCTAAAAGTTCTTTTAGTTTTTCTGGTTTTTTTATCCAGCTATTGCCAATGGTCTGTTTAAGGATTTCTACTAACTCTGGATTAATGTGATAACACCAGCGACGATGCGTAATACCATTAGTTTTATTATTGAATTTATTAGGATAAAACTGATGAAAATCCTGCATTTCAATATTTTTTAAGATATCTGTATGTAGTTGGGCTACACCATTAACACTGAAGCTGCCAACAATTGCCAAACTAGCCATCCTAACTGTATTATTAGCGATTATCGCCATCTTGTTTAATTTTTCATGATTATGGCCAAATTGACTGATAATTTCTTCACAAAAACGACGATTAATTTCTTCAATAATCATATAAACGCGTGGTAAAAGTTTTTTAAAAAGATTAACTGGCCATTTTTCTAGCGCTTCTGCTAAAATTGTATGATTTGTATAAGCACACGTCTTAGTCGTAATATCCCAGGCTAAGTCCCACTCAAAATTCTCTTCATCAATTAAAATCCGCATTAATTCCGCAACAATCAAGGCCGGATGCGTATCGTTAATGTGAAAGACAACGTATTCTGGAAGATTTTCTAAAGTACAATATTTCTCTTTATGTTTTCTTAAAGCAGAAACAACACCAGCTGAAGAAAAAAGGTATTGTTGTTTTAATCTTAATATCTTGCCGTCATCATCTTCATCATTCGGATAAAGCATCGAAGAAATTTCCCTGATGCCTTTATAATATTCAAAAGAAGCCGGATAGTCTTTAGTTGGTTCAGCGCTCCAAAGCCTTAAAGTATTAACGATATTATTTTGATTACCAATAATTGGTAAATCATAAGGAACAGCTTTAACAAACTCGCAATCTATATGATTAACTTTCAGCTGATTATTCTCATATTGAATTTCAACTTGACCATAAAAAGGGATTACTACAGATTTTTCTTCTTTTCTTACTTCCCAGACATTGATATCCTTAAGCCAGTTATCTGGCATTTCAATCTGATAACCATCTTTAATTCCTTGTTCAAAAAAACCATACCGATAACGTAAACAATTACCATGGACAGGAAGTCCAAGTGAGGCAACCGAATCCATAAAACACGCCGCTAATCTGCCTAAGCCACCATTTCCTAGACCAGCATCTGTTTCCATATGTTCAATTTCATTTAAATCATAACCTAAATCCGAAAAAGCTTTACTTACTAGTTTAGACAGACCACTATTGATTAGATTATTAGTAATCATCCTCCCCATTAAAAATTCCATCGAAAAATAATAGACTTGTTTAAGATTATTATTACTGATTACTTCGTTGGTCTTTTGCCAATCTTTGGCGATATGATCTCTAATCATTAAACCTAAAATAACATAACGCTGATAATTTGATGATCTAGAAAGCGGAATGATATATTTCTTTTCTAAGCGATCTTGAAAAAAGGCTTTAAAAGTTTTCACATCCTGAAACTCATTAAAGTGCATATTTTTTCACCTTTCTTTTAAAAATTGTTATCGAAAGCGGAGCTAAGCTAATTGTAGCTTTATATGGCATTTGTTGAAAATTTTCTTTCTTTGCTTTGATAATTCTTTTATTAATGACTCCAGAGCCACCAAACTCCAAATTATCGGTATTAAAGACTTCCTGATAACTTGCTAATTCCGGAACACCAATTGAAAATTTTTGATAAGTATTTGGCGTACAATTTAAAACAATAATTAAATAGTCTTTAGGGTTTTTAGCATAACGAAGATAAGCATAAACGCTTTGGTCTATATTATCCGCATCTATCCAGCGAAAGCCTTCCGATTTATTATCTAGCTGATAAAGCGCCACTTCTTTACGATAAAAAGCCGTCAAGGCTTTGAAACAGTTATTTAATTGTTGATGGACCGGATAAGCAAGCAGGAAAAAATCTAATTCCCGTTTAAAGTCCCATTCAATAAATTGACCGAACTCGCTACCCATAAAAATTAATTTTTTGCCTGGAAAAGTTAGCCAAAAACCTAATAAAGCCCGATAATTCGCAAACTTCTGCCAGTAATCACCTGGCATTTTATCTAACATTGATTTTTTACCATGAACGATCTCATCATGAGAAAAAGGCAGGACAAACATTTCCGTAAACGCATAGGAACTACCAAAAGTTAAATTATGATGATGGTGTTTACGATAAATTGGATCAAGCTCAAAATACTGCAAACAATCATTCATCCAGCCCATGTTCCACTTAAAATTAAAACCAAGACCGTCTTTATGGGTAACTTTAGGAAAGTTTGTAGAATCTTCCGCAATCAATAAACAGTTAGGCTTATAAGCAAGTATCTGTTCGCTTAATTTTTTTAAAAAGGCTAGTGCTCCTTCGTTTACACCTCTCTTTGAATCTCCAAGATAATAAATTAAATTCGCAACAGCGTCAATTCTAAAGCCATCAATATGAAAGTTTTTTAGCCAATAAAGCGCAACCGAAATCATAAAACTTTGGCTAATCCCTTTTCCTAAATCCAGATTAGCTGTTCCCCAAGTTAAGTTTTCGCGAATAGATTCATCACTATATTCATAAAGTGGTGTTCCATCAAATAAATATAAGCCATGGTTATCTTTACAGATATGACCGGGCGCCCAATCAAAAATAACACCAATATTAGCTTTATGCAATTCATTAATCAAAAACTTTAAATCATCAGGTGTCCCATAACGAGAGGTCACTGAGAAATATCCCGTTCCCATATACCCCCAGGATTCATCTAAAGGATATTCATAAAGGGGCAGAAACTCCACATGCGTGAAGTTGTGTTCTAAAAGATAGGAAATTAATTCAAAAGCTATCTGACGATAATTAACAAAACCAGCTTTATCTTTTTTCCAAGACCCAAGATGCATCTCATAAATTAATATAGGCTTTTCATTCAAGAGTTCAATATTTTTTAAATAATCTGCATCTTCCCAATTAAAATCATTTAAAGAAACAATCTTTGAATTTGTTTCTGGTCTGTCACTAGAAAAAAAGGCATAAGGATCAGCTTTATATATTTTCTCACCTTGTTTTGTAGTTAAAATATATTTATACTGATCCCAAATGTTAACATTATCGATTACTACTTCAAAGACACCATGCTGATCAGAATTCATTTTTGTGGGCAACCATTTGTTGAAATCACCAATCACACTCACAATAATAGCATTTGGTGCATAAAGCCTAAATAAAGCTGTCTTGTTTTCTTGGTCATAATGAGCACCAAAAATCTGATAGCTATCAAAAAGTTTTCCACTTTTATAATAATATGCATCCTGATCGGTGTATTTGCGCATTTTAATACTCCTTTATCTGCCTGATGATATCATTTTCATTATAACCCTTTTTAGTTAAAGCCTGTAAAAAGCCCTCTCTTTTAGCTTCTTCATCTTCTAAAAAATAATACTTATCCATGATTTTTTCAAAATCACGGAAAAGATTTTTCTTTTCATCAATTAATTCCTTAATACGCTCTTCTTGCTCAATCAATAGTACTTTGATTTTTGAATCTTCAAAACCTTTATTTGTTAAAGTATCTTGCACTTTCAAAATAAAATGATTAATCGAAGAACGCCAACTTTTTGCGCTACGCACAATTAAAGTAGTGATTGCTTTATCCATTAATTCCTCAGTATATAATTCCCAAACAACCTTTTTCGCTAAATCAGAGTCAATATTACATTTATAGATTAGTTTTTCAATAATAGCTTGCGGACTGTCAAACCATGAGTAACGACTAAAGAAATAATTCTCACAATATTTTTCATCATTAAAAAGATTCATTTCCTCGAGAATCCGATGAAATCTATCATATTGAGCAGTCTTTAAAGAAAAATGCAAAAAATATTCAATCTCGGCCGCTGTCCGATTTTTCCTTAAATAAGAAAAAAGTTTGGTTAAGCCTTCATGATAATCAACTTCCCGACAAAAAGCATTAAACTCATTAGCTGAAAGAATTATCCCAACTTGATAAGCGTAAGCCTCAAATATTTCAGGACCGGCTTCAATCAGATATTCCTTGGAACCATCAGTAAAAACAACAAAGACTTTTCCGCTTTGCTTTTTAATTTTAAAAACTTCAAACTCTTTATTCTCGACGACTGTTTTCAGGCAATGATTATAGTTGTTATCATGATATTCCAAAATAATCCCCCATTAGTTACTGATTTCTTTAATGACCTCTGCTGGTAGTTTAAGATTGTTCCGATTCGCAAACCCTCCCAAAACCTCTGATGCCGCAATAACAAAGGCAAAAGCTTCGGTATCAATGCTAGGAATTCGCTCTTTTATTTTCAGATATTCTCGATTATTAACGATAGAAACTAACATTTTCTTGTTTTGCATAGTATAACCGCCAGTTGCATCTAAGATAGTCACACCTCGGTTAAGTAACTCATAAATCAGCTTTTTCATTTCTTCAGTTTTATTAGTAATGATATAAAGCGCTTTACGATTACGTCTGCCAATAATTACCATATCAACGATTTTACCGGACAGCAACATCGCTAAAACCGCAAAAATCCCTCTTTCCAAACCAAAGGTTAATAAACCAATTAAAATAACTAAGCCATCAGTAACATAAATCGCTACTGACATCGGAACGTTCATATATTTAGCAACTAACTTCTGAACAACATCCATTCCTCCAGTTGTTGCGTTATTCTTAAACATCAGTCCGCCGCCAACACCATTTAGGATACCAACACAAACGATAGCGATAAACAAACGATTGGCATCAGAAATCATATTCATGAAATATTCTGGTGCAATATTAAAGACTTCTGCTAATAAAAAAACCATTGTCGGCTGCATAATTGCCCCGTAGACACTACGAAAGAGAAACTTTTTTCCTAAAAAAATACCACCAATTGTTACTAAAATTGCATAACTGGTATAAAGGAAAAGCCATTCGGGAATATAATCACCGAATATAATTGATAAACCCATTATTCCGCCGATGACTAGTGTATTCGGCAAAAGAAAAAAGTAATAGGCTAGAGTAATAAGGAAGATACCAGAGTTTATTTCGACAATATGACGAAAACGTGGATTTCTTAAAATTTTATTCACGATGGGCCCCTATAAGATATTTCAAATATTTTTCAATAAAAACCATAATATTGCCATCCATTACACTTTGGACATTAGAATTCTCATAATCAGTTCTGTGATCCTTGACAAGTGTATATGGGCAAAAAACATAACTACGAATTTGCGATCCCCAGCCTATATCCATTTTTGTGCCTTTAATAGCCTGTAATTCCTCTGCTCTTTTGCGAAGTTCAAGATCGAGAAGTTTACTTTTTAAGATGATTAAAGCTGATTCCCGATTAGCAATCTGACTTCTTTCATTTTGACAAGAGACAACTAAACCTGTTGGTAAATGCGTTACTCGGACAGCAGAATCTGTCGTGTTAACGCTTTGGCCGCCAGCTCCTGAAGATCTGAATACATCAATTCTAATATCTTCAGGTCGAATCGTTACCGCTGTTGTTTCACCGATTTCCGGCATAACGTCGATTGAACAAAAAGAAGTATGTCTTTTTTTATTAGAATCAAAAGGCGAAATACGAACTAAACGATGAACACCCCGTTCACACTTCAGATAACCGTAAGCATTTTTGCCACTGACTTTAATAGTTGCGGACTTAATACCGGCTTCTTCACCAGCTAAATAATTTATTACTTCAAATTTCAGCTTATAGCTCGTACAAAAGCGCTGATACATCCGATATAACATCTCGCACCAGTCCATTGATTCTACGCCACCTGCTCCAGGATGAAGTTCTAAAATTGCATTATTCTTATCATATTCCTCATTTAAAAGGATTTCGATTTCAAAATCCCGCAACTTTTTATCTAGCTCATAAATCATTTCCTCTAAATCAGCTAATATTTCTGGCTCCGATTCTTCCATTGCCAAAAATTCTTCAATATCGGCTAATTGATTGGAAAAAGCCTTAAAACTATCTAATTTATAAACGAGTTCTTTATTTTCTTCGATAACTAAAAGCGCAGCCTTGGAATCGTTCCAAAAATCAGCCGCATTAATCTTTTCATTTAGCCAGCTGTTTTTTTCCTCTATTTTTTTGATATCCAAAGCACTTTCAAGATCCTTTATTTTTTCTTGAAAGGTTTCCAGATATTTATTGATTTCATATTTTTCCATGGTTTATTTGCGCATGCAACAATGTTTATATTTTTTCTGACTTCCATCTGGATGCGTACTACCACAAGGACATAAATCATTTGGTCCAGCTTTTGCATCACTTTTCACTGGTGCTTTTTTAAGAGATGAATCTTCTTTACCATCACTTGTCGCAACTGGTTTTACGACCTCTTCGCGTTCTTGATTATCACGGATTTGGGCTCTGATAACATAACGGGTTGCTTCTAATGCAATATTATTATTCATTTCCGCAAAAAGCCTAAAGCCCTCTTCCATATAAAGTTGGAAAGGATTTGTCTGACCAATTGACTGGAGACCAACACTTTGTCTTAAAGCGCTCATCACATCAATATGTTTAGTCCAGAAAGTATCAACTGATCTTAAGACAACTACCTTTAAAAATTCATTGAATAAATCTGCGGGTAAGCTTTTTTCCTTCTTTTCGATTTCTTTAGCCGCAAAATCATTAATGAAAGTAAAGATTTCTTTTTCATTAAGGTTTTGTAAAACATCAAGCTTTAAGGCATGTTGCGGAAATATATTTCCATTAAAATCCGCAACTATTTTCTCATCTTCAATCGTAACACTGCGACCATGAAAATCAATATGGCGATTAATAACTGCCGTAACCGCTCTTTCCGTCATTTCTTTAACAATATCAGAAATCGATTCTTGTGTTAATATCTTTGTTCTTTGTTCGTAGATAACTTCCCTTTGTTTTCTTAAAACATCATCATACTTTAAGACATTTTTTCGGGCATCATAGTTATAACCTTCGATTCTTTTTTGGGCACTTTTTACTCTTCCCGAAAAGAATTTTGACTCAAGAGGCGCATCGGTACTTTTATCATCACTTTTCATTTTGATAATCCAGGATAGTCTTTTTTTAAGCGCATCGCCACCAAAGCGTTGTAATAGTTCATCATCAGTTGATAGATAAAAGCGAGAAGTTCCAGGGTCACCCTGACGTCCCGATCTTCCTCGTAACTGATTGTCAATACGTCTGGATTCATGACGTTCACTACCTACAACCGCTAAACCGCCTAATTCTTTAACGCCTTCACCTAATTTAATATCGGTACCACGTCCGGCCATATTAGTCGCAATCGTTACGCTGCCCTTTTGACCAGCATTATCAACAATTAAAGCTTCTTGGTCGTGTTGCTTAGCATTTAAGACATTATGCGGAACTTTGCGCTCGTTTAGTAGTTTACTTAATATTTCCGATGTTTCAATGGAAATTGTCCCTAACAATACAGGCTGTCCTTTTTTATAACGTTCCTCAACTTCATTAGCAATTGCTTTATATTTACTTTCAACATCAACAAAAATCAAATCTGGCAAGTCAGTTCTGATTACTGGAACATTAGTCGGAATTTCAACAACATACATGTTGTAGATATTCATAAACTCTTCTTCCTCAGTTTTAGCTGTTCCAGTCATCCCGGAAAGTTTTTCATACATTCTAAAATAATTCTGATAAGTAATCGTCGCAACAGTTACTGTTTCCTTTTTAATCGCGACGCTTTCTTTTGCTTCTAATGCCTGATGTAAACCATCAGAATACTGACGCCCTTTTAAGATACGACCAGTAAATTGGTCAACAATTAAAATTTCGTTATCTTCTACAACATATTCAACATCTCTAGCCATAATAAAATTAGCTCTTAAAGCATTATTAATGTGATGTACTAAAGAAACATTGGATAAATCATATAAATTAGCGATGCTAAAGGCTCTTTCGGCTTTAGACATTCCGCTTTCTGATAGTGAAATTGTTTTAGACTCAATGTCAACTAAATAGTCTTCTTCCTTTAAACGCTTAGCAAAACGATCCGCATTTGCATAAAGGTTTCCGTTGTTTTTTTCACCACCGGAAATAATCAAAGGTGTTCTTGCTTCATCAATTAAAATGGAGTCAACCTCATCGATTATCGCATAATGCAAACCACGCTGAACCATATATTCTTGGCGGACAGCCATATGATCACGTAAATAATCAAAGCCTAATTCAGCATTCGTTGAATAGAGAATATCGGAAAGATACTGTTCCTTTTTCTCCTGAATATTATAATCACGCAGATTTAAACCAACCGTTAAACCTAAGAAACGAAAGATATCACCGATTTCTCCGTTGGCTTCACGATTAGCCAGATATTCATTGACTGTTACAATATGAACACTTTTGCCTGATAAAGCATTTAGATAAGCTGGCATAACTGAAGTTAAGGTTTTACCTTCCCCTGTTTTCATCTCAGCGATATTACCACCATGAATAGATGCACCACCAATCAACTGAACAAAAAAAGGCGTCTTATTTGAAATCCTTGTACAAGCTTCACGGGCAACCGCAAAAGCTTCCACAAGTAAATCATCAAGAGTTTCTCCTTTATTGTAGCGCTCTTTGAATTCGATAGTTTTATTTTGCAGATCAGAATTAGAAAGTTTTTTCGTATCTTCTGCTAATGCGTCAATTTTTTTGGCTAATTTAACGCATCTTTTATATTCTTTAAATCCTGGTTCAAATAGTTTTTTAAACATTATTTACCCTCTTTATTTTTACAATATCAAAATTATACTATAATTCAGCCTTTTTTTCAAGTTTTTATCGTTTTATTAGTCGCTAAATATTCAAGAATTACTACTGATTCCAGAATTGCTGAAAACGGAAACATATCAACTGGTTGAATTTCTTTAATTTTGTAGTTTTTCTTTAAAATCGCCAAATCTTTAGCCAATGTAGAAAGATTGCAGGAAATATAAATAATTTTCTTAGGTTTTATTTCTTCGATTAGCTTTAAAAAATGTTTTAAACCTTCCCTTGGCGGATCAACAATCAGACAATCTATCTTCCGATAATTAACGATAAGTTTTCTGACTGTAGCTTCAACATCCCCAGCAATAAACTCCATATTTGTCTGATTATTGAGTCTAGCATTACTGATAGCATTTTTTATTGCATCTTTATTGTTATCAATACCAATAACTTTTAAGCAAGAATCAGCTAAATAAGTACTTATTGTACCTACTCCGCAATAACAATCAAATACAATATCTCGTTTATTTAGTTTAGTAGCGCTCTTAACTTCTTCATATAAAACTTTAGTTTGTTGACTGTTAAGTTGAAAGAAAGCATCCGGCAAAAGCTTAAATTGATATTTATCCAGCTTTTCAGTTATTGTTTTTTCTCCCCACAAAAGCTTTAAATTACCAGAAAAAAAGTTAAAACTATCATCTTCTTGTTTAATATCCTGATAAACAGATGATACTCCTTCTATTTTGAAAATCTCTTGAGCAAGCTTTAAGCAATCATATTGCTTATCAAGAATCAAAGTAACCTGTGCTTCACCAGTATAATAAGCAATTCGAGTAATAAGAAATTTGATAAATCCTTTTTTAGTTTTCGGATCATAAACTGGTATTTGCATTTTGTCTATTAGTTTACAGACTTCCATGTTGATTTTATTTAGACGTTGATCGTGTATCGGACAACTTTCAATTTCTACTAATTGATTGGAATTTTTCTGATATAAACCCATTTTAGTTTTCCCGGCTTTAAATCTTAATGGCAACGAAGATTTATTACGATAATTAGTTGGATTTTTCATCCCAATAACCGATCTGATTAAAACGTCTTTAGCAGTAACGTTTGCATATCTTTTTAGAGCTTCCAATAATGTTTCTCTTTTATACTGAAGACCTGCCTCATATTTAATGTGCTGATTCTGGCAACCACCACATTTATCATAATAAGCACAAAAAGGCTTTTCTCGATTTGAAGAAGCCTGGATTATTTCAATATTTTCTGCTAAAATATGATTAGGTTTTTCTTCTTTTACTTTAACAGCAATTTTTTCTTTAGGTAAAGCATTATCGACAAAAACAGCTTTTTTTCGCCAATAACCGATTCCTTCACTGTTAATCCCTAGTCTTTTGATATCTAGAATAAACTTATCTTCTGACATAAAAATCACCTCTTTGCTTAATATCTAATAAGAACTCTATAACATTAATTTTTTTGGCATTTATCGATTTAACAAAATCTTTATTATAATGATTATCAGCTTATGATAATGATCGTTAATCACATCAAAGGGTCTATACTCACGTTTTAAAGGCTCTAGATTATTATTTAATTATCTAGATAATTTTCTCTTTAATACGCGCAATAAAATCTAGTTCCATGTCTTTAACTTTGCCGATACCCCAAGGCGCAAACTTCACAAAAAAAAGTTTTGCGATTAGCACTTTACATCAAAGGCGCAAATAATCGTAAAAAAGCAAACCAGGATCTGACAAAAACATTTCTTTTTTTGATATTAGTAATTAATTCAGATTGCTCAAATGTAGTTTCAAAATCAGTCGCTATCGTTTTTAATGCAGTGTGTTTCCCAGCAATATAAGCCGCAACTTCATACTGTTGATAGAAACTACGAAAATCAAGATTAACTGACCCAACAACAGCGCACTCGTCATCAGAAAAAATGACTTTACTATGCAAAAATCCTGGAGTATAGCGATAAACTTTAACGCCGCTACTAATCATACTTTTAGCATTTTCTAAAGTCAGAGAAAATACAAAGTTCTTATCTGGAGTACAAGGTATTATTATGCGAACATCAACACCACTTTGAGCCTTCTTCTTAAGCATATCAATTAAATCTCTACCAACAATGAAATAAGGCGTCATGATATAAAGTTTTTCTTTAGCATTACTGACAATATTATAATATACATCCTTGCAGATTTTTAGCTTTTGTTCAGGGCCTCCTGCATATGGAACAATAACAGAATTACTATTTTTAACAGCCATTTCTGTTGAATAAATAAACTTGGTATAATCAACTGTCTCTTTTGAAGAATATTCCCACATTCTTAAAAAAATTAATGTTAAACTATTGACAGCCTCACCATCAATTCGCATGCCCGCATCTTTCCATAAACCAAACTTTGTTTTGGCGTTGATATATTCATCCGCCAGATTTGCACCACATACATAACCAAGATTTCCATCGATGATAATTATTTTTCGGTGATTCCGATAGTTAGCAAGCACTGAATTTCTAAAAAAAGCTACTCTTTCAAAAGGAATGATTTTTATTCCTAATTTACGCAAACGACGAAGGTTAGCTGATTTAAAAATACCAAAGCTACCTAATCCATCACCAACAATCCGAATATCAACACCTTTTTCGACCTTTTCTAGCAAGATCTCAAACACTGCATCGGCAAGTCGTCCTTCTTTTAAAATGAAAAAATCAATAAAAATAAACTTTTCAGCAGTTTTAAGTTTCGTTAAAACATCTTCATAAAAATCTTCACCAGTTTTAAAGTACTCACAGGAACTATTATAATAAGCAATATAATCAGTAGTATTTTGAATGTAGTTACAATCTTGCTTGACCCTAGCACTTAAGTTTTCAGAAATTTTAGCTTTCTCGAATATCTTAGTTCGATCATCGATTTTCTTCATTCTTAAAGAGCGCAAAGGTTTTGAGGCTAGTTCTCCGCCCATGAAATATAAGACAACGGAAAGTGGGGCTAAAGTTAATAAAAAGATTATCCAAGTAATCTTACTATCATAATTTTTATCACCGACAGCTACTCTTATAGATAAAATTATACCTGTAAAATAAAATACAGCAACAAACCAAACAAAGATTGAAAACAGAAAACGTCCTAATATAACAAGAATAACAATATCTACTAAAAATGTTAACAATAACTTTAATGATGTTTTATATGCTTTTTTTGCTTTTGTGCCTTTTTCTGTGGCTTCTGATTTTATCTTTTCAATCTGCGTCATTTTATTTTAACCTCTTGTTTGATAAATATTATACTATAAATTGACAATCTTTTCTCCTCTAAAAAGAAAAGATCTCTCACTTTTGAGAGATCTTACATTATTCTATTTCTTTATCTTTATCTACTGCATATATATCAACACAATAGTCATGTAGCGAATCTAATTCTTCTTCTGTAAGCACAAACCTTGTTAACGTTTTATCTGATTGCCTAAAAATCAAAATCATCATCCTTTATATTTTTTTTGTCGATAAAGATTTGATTTCCGGTTAGAGGATCAGTATAAAAGGGAATAAAATCTGCCGCAAATTCCTCGTCAAATTCCTGATTCTTATTTATACTTCGATTAGATTTCCATTCTACTTTCTTTTTTTCCGGATTATTTTTAATCATTCGACAATCACCTACTGTTAATATATTGCCCAATCCAAAAAATGTCATCCAAAAATTTAATTATTTCAAAATATTTTCACCCTTATACGCTTCTAGGTCAGAAAACAACAATCCTGGGTAATCTAACTGCCTTAAAACTTCATAGACCGCTATCGCTACACAGTTACTCAAATTTAAGGTCCGAATCTTCTCACTCATCGGAATTCTAAAACAATATTCAAGATGTGAGCGCAACAACAAGTTAGGTAAACCTTTGGATTCATTGCCAAAAACCAAATAAATATCGTCTCTGACTTCTTTAAAATCAAAACCTGATAAAGGCTTCTGACCATATCTTGTTAAATAAAAAAAGCGACCTTTCCGTTTCATAAAAAATTCTTCCAAGTTTTCATAAACATGAAATTTAAGATCATCTAAATAATCCAGACCTGCTCTTCTAAGACTTTTTTCATCAATATCAAAACCCAAAGGTTTTATTAGATGTAATAAAACATTAGTCCCAACACAAGTACGCATAATATTACCAGTATTCTGAGGAATCTCTGGCGCAAATAAAACCACGTTAATTCTAGCCATTTTCAATTTCCTTTTCATGATCAAGATAAAGACTTCTTAAGCTTTCCTTATTTAAAATTAAATCTTTATATTTTCGTAATTTCAAATAATCTTTTTTGTATAATAAACGTAATATAATATTCTTGGCAATAACCTCAGGATTCAGATAATGATAAGTATAATCTTTATACATCTCTTTAAATTCATTTTTGCTCAAACTTAAAAGTTCTTTTAAGTTAAAGCTATCACCACTATCTATAAATATATCACTGAATTTTAGTCTAGCATTATAAGGACAAACAGTTTGACACAAATCACAACCAAGAATAATATCATCACTAAAATTTTCAGAACTTCCGATAATATTTTTTTGGGTAATAAAGCTTTTACATTTTTCTTTCTGATAAGTTGGCGTTAAAGCTTTAGTGGGACAAGCACTTTCACACTTCCTGCAAGAACTACAACTAAAATTTTTAAAAGGTTGGTCATAATTATTGAATTCTTCAGATAGTGCACTAATACCAAGAAAGAAAAAACTACCGTACTCGGGATTAATCAATAATTGATTATGACCAATAAAACCAAAGCCAGCTAGATATCCGGCTAGTTTTTCATTAAAAGGCGAATTATCTACATAAAATACGCCTTTATTTTCCATTTCTACACTTTTAAATAGTTCAGTCATAACTTGATGGTAATCTTTGCCTTGAGCAAAAAGTGCCGGTTGAAAACCAGTTGTATGTTTCTGATTTCGATAATAGTTCTTACCAACAACAATCAAACTTTTATATTTTGCATCTGCAAATCCAAGTTTCTCCTGATAAGTTTGATAAGATATAATGCCGACTAAATCAAATTTCTTTAAGAATTTCGCCTTGACAATACTATAATCAAGCTTCATAAACCGCAACAATCTTACCGATATAACGTTTATGATAATCCTTATCCGGATAATTTTTTAAAACTTTCCGTTCAATAAACAGTTCTTCCTTAAAATAATCTGCATAAATCTTTTGCGCAACAACCACTAACTTAGCTTGTTTGAATGTAATAGCATCTTCAATTTCTATTGGTAATAAGGCCGTCTCTTTTATTTTATCGCCATCACGACCACTTTTTCTACCTAACAGACTAAGGGCATCTTTAAAATCGCCATCAAAAAAACTCAAGGAGAAATACTCATCTTCTTCGTTAAATTCAAAAGTAAAGCGTTGTGGTCTGACATAAACCTCAACAATCGGCTCATTCCATAAATGACCAATCGTGCCCCAACTAACAGTCATAGTATTAAATTTTTTATCTTTTTTACGTGCCGTCAAAAGTCCATAATCATCTCTAAATAATTTAATAGGATTTAAGATAACTTCATTTAATGTTTTTTTAATCATATTATTTACCCCAAATTTCTTCTATAGTCTTTCATTTTTCCTTTATAAGGCGGAAACCGCAAATTATCATGTTTATACAATTTTTTATTAAAAATATGTTTAGCTGTTGAAAAGTTCACAAAACTATTAAAACCTCTTAAATGTTTATTATTAATACCTGCCAAAGGCAATTTATCATCAATAAAAGGCAAAACAGTTTCATTAATAGCGATATTATCAGTTTTTAATTGATCGGTTACTAAAGCAATATTCTTTTTATTTAAAGAAAAATAATAAGTAACTAATGGCTTTTCTTTGGCATTAACAAACTGAATCGCATCTTCAATTGTTTCATATTCAAAGATTGGCAAAATTGGCCCTAAAACATCTTCCTTTAAAATTAGATTCTGATTGACATTTTCCATAATTGTTGGTTCAATCTTAGCATAATAACTATGATATTTTCCGCCATGTAAGATTTTTCCTTCGTAAAGAATTTTTACTAAACGATTGAATTGTTTTTCATTGGCGATTTTTGGATAATGCTCATCATTTAAAGGATCAGGATAAAATTGGTTAATATACTTCTTTAGGCTCTTAATAATCTCAAAACGATTATATTTATTGACTAAAAGATAATCAATTGTAAAATTGCTTTGACCAGCATTAAGTGTCTTAGCCCAGATAATTTTCTGGCAAGCTTTTTCAATATCGCATAGTTTATCAATAATGCAAGGCGTTTTTACTGAAAATTCAGTAAGTTTTGGCGTAGTAAGGTTCACAGGACTTTTTAATAAAGGCAAAGCTATCTCCTGGCTACCAGCATAATAAATATGGTCAAAGGTAAACGCCGCAAGCTCTGAAAGATTTGTATCTTCTGAGGCAATATAAATAAAATTATCAATAAAGGTTTCATTAAGAATTGCCCGGATAACTTTATTAGTATTAGTCGCATTACTGTTAAGTTTTAGAAAAATAACATTACCTGCCGCAAGACTGCTTATCAATGGCGAAAAAGTATTTAAACAAAAATGAGTAGTATAGTTGACGATTAAGCTAATACCACAAGATTCATAAATGCTATAACTTTTGGCCGGATAATTAAAACGTCTCCCTTTATTCTTTGTGGGTTTCATCCAACCTTTAACTTTTCGAATAAAATATTTTAGTTCCCGATAAATATAACTTAATTCCGTCAGATATGCTTCCTCAGCGGAAAGACTTAAATCAGCACTCAAAGCATTTAAAAGTTCTAATTCATTTTTTTGAATCGAATTTAATAACCTTGTTAAGTTTTTAGTTCTGAAGTTTCGGGGTTTAGTTTGATTACTGTGATAAAAATCTTTCAGATTATCGATTGCAAGATTTAGCTTCATTACCCGACTTCACCTCTTTCATTTATATATCTATTATACTACTTTTTTCCTAAAACTTGGCAAAAAACTCTTCTAATACAAGCTTTAACTCTGAATTACGATTAATTATTTTTAGTTTCCGCCAATTCTTTGGATAACAGTCATAGTATTTCTTTTCCGCAAAACGGTCATCAATTAATAAAGCAAAACCATAATCTGTTTCACTTCGGATAACTCTACCAGCAGCCTGAACTACTTTATTGATACCTGGATAAAGATAAGCGTAATCAAAACCATCTTTTTTACTTTCATCAAAATAAGTTTTAATCAAGTCATTGCGATAACTAATCTGAGGCATACCAACACCTACAATAATAACGCCGCTTAAAGTATCTCCACTATAATCTACGCCTTCTGAGAAAAGTCCTCCCATCACAAAAAAACCAATTTTTGGTTTTTCTAAATTCTTAAATCTTTCTAATGTTTCATTAAACTCAAAGCTTGTCATTTTATTGGTCTGTATAATCAAATCATAATTATCTGAATTAAATAAAGCTGCCGCTTGATTTAAATACTCATATGATGGGAAAAAAGCGATATAATTGCCTGGTTTAACTGAGATTGCGGTCTTAATAATTTCGATTAGCTCAGCCATATTCTTTTTGCGATCACGATATCTGGTAGATAAATTACGATAATTAATAATCTCAAAATTTTCTGGCGGAAACGGACTTTCAATAACAATGCTTTCGCCAACTTTTTCACTGATAACATTTTGATAGTAATCTAAAGGTGCCAAAGTAGCGCTAAAAAAGATTGCGCTCTGGCAAAAATTTTCTACTGTTTGGCGAATAAATCCTGAAGAATCAAGACAAACTATCGAAAATAATAAATCACCAGTTTCTGTTTTTTCCACTAAATAAATAAAACGTTCACTATAAAATTCACTTATCCTATAGAAATTATAGAACAAAAAATAAGATTCTAAAATCTGCTTTGTTGAGTCATCTGGTTTATTTTTAAAAAGAATTCTTTCGGCGTTTTCCAAGACTTGTTTAATTTGAATCATCAATCCAAAATCAAGATCTTCAAAACTAATAACTTTATCTAAACTTTGAAATTCATTAGTCAGATAATCAGTTAGTTTCTTAAGATTTTTTCTTAATTCCCTTTCTTTTCTTTTAACCTTAATTCGAAAGTTTTTCACATCAGTTAACAAAAAACTAGCGCTATACATATCTTTACTGCGCGAAACTAAATTATGTGCCTCATCAACTAATAAAACTGGTCGATAATTACTTTCTTCGAAATAACGAGCCAGATGGGTACGCGGACAAAAAGCATAGTTATAATCACCAATAATTACATCAACATGATTACTAATATCCAAGGTATATTCAAATGGGCAAACCTGATGTTTTTGAGCATAATCAATAATTACCTCTGGTTCAAAAATGGTAACTTCACTATATATATCAATCAATGCATAATAAATACGATCAAAATATCCTAGTGAAAAAGGACATTTCTCGCAGTCCTTCTCCTCTTGAAAGCAAATTTTATCTTTACTAGTAATAAATATTGATTTAAGATTAAGTCCATTTTCATAAAAGCGTCTTAATGTTTTAAGTGCCGTTTCTTTTAAAGAAGATTTAGCAGTCAGATAAAATATTTTATCATTTTCTGTTTTAATAGTTTTAATTGCCGGAAAAAGTGTACCTGATGTTTTACCAATACCAGTAGGGGCATTTGCATAAAGCATCTCGCCTTGTAAAATTGCATCATAAACATAGGTCATTAGTTCTCTCTGACCTTGACGATATTCTAAATAAGGAAACGCAAAATCTTTAACAGAAGTTAACTTTTCTAGCTGATAGCGAGCAAATATCCGATAAAATTCTAAAAATTTTTCAATCGATGTTTCGAAAAATTTTTTTAAATCTTCAAAAGTTTCTTCATAATAAAAATGTCTGATTTTTCTGGTTTCGACTTCAATATAAGTAATTCTTAACATAATATTAGGAATATTCTCTTTTAGCAAATACATATAGCCATATAACTTAGCTTGCGCTAAATGTCCGATTTTTATAATATCATCTAACTCATCAACATTTTGTCTAGTCGATTTGATTTCATCAATAATCAAATTATTATTTTCATTTATTAAACCATCAATGCGACCACTAATCTCAAAATCAAAACTTTCAATTTGATAGTTAGTAGAAATATAATATTCCTTTAAACTATCCGCTCCATATTTACCTTGAAAGAACTGATGGATAATCAGTCCTTCTTGTTTCAGAATCGGAGAATAAGTATTATCAACTAAATTTCCGCTTCGATATATTAAATTTACTAAGTCACCGACTCCGATTTTAATTTTATTCATTTGCATATAGACCGCTTCCTGTAATAATAACCAACTACTATTATACTACAGAAACAAACAAAATTTTATCTTCTCTTATATTGGTTGTAATTTTTTGGCTGACTATCTGGTTTTCTTACTCTATAAATTCCTACATCTAAAAATGGTGGTAATCCTTCGGTCTTATCTTCAATCAAAATAAATTTAGCATACAGCTCTTTATCACCAGTAGTTTCAATAATGGTTATAATATTTCCATGAAATTGTGGATTATCGAACCAACCCATGAATAAATGATCTTTCTTAACTGCTTTGTTTAATTTCAAAGGTAATTCAGAATCCGTAAAACTTGTTGGATTATTCGGATTTGTTCCGCCGTCTAAATGATAAGTAATTTTTGATGCAGTCTCAAAGCGGGCGTAAAGATTTTTATCGCCGCCTTTAGTGATTGCAGAAATAATCACACCCTTAAACTCTGGATTGTCATACCAACCAATAAATTTATAGTTTTCTTTAACTGGGCTTCCTAAAGTCAGCGGTAATTGATTATTGCTAAAACTCTCAGGATTAGTATTTTGTGTTGCGCCATTTAAATGATAGCTAACTTTATGCTCTTTTTCAAAACGAGCATAAAAGTCTTTATTGCCTTTTGTATCAGTAGAAATTTCTGTGATTGGCTTTCCTAGAAAGGTAGAATTGTTATACCAACCAACAAACTTATATCCTTCTTTAGTTGCTGCGGATAATTTAAGTGGAAGTTGTGATTTAGTATAACTTTCTTTATTTTCCGGATTATTAATGCCATCTTTAAAATGATAGTTAATCCTATACTCTTCTTCAGGTTCTAACCAACGGGCATAAAGAACTTTATTACCAGTTTCAGTAATATCGGTAACTTTAGCTGTGTTAAAATCTAAAGAATGATACCAGCCGCCAAAAACATAGCCTTCACAAAAAGGATCTTTTAAATTAAGAGGCAGTTGCGCAAAAGAAAATACTTGCGGATTTTGCGGATGATTGATTCCATCTCCTAAATGATAGGTCAGATAATACTCATTACTTAAAGGATCACTGACCGTTACCTGACAAGTTTTAAAATTAGTCTTATCTTCTGCGGCTTTAACTCTTAGAGTCGTTGTGCCAAAACCAATTCCTTTTACTTTTCCATCAATATAAGTTGCGACGTTACTATTATCGGTATAATAGGCAATCGGAATAACCTGATCAGTAAAAACCACAGGTAAAACTTTTTCTTCACCAATCGCTAGAGAAATTGTTGTTTCTGCAAGATTGAATTCAATCTTTTCAGTTTTTTTGCAAGCTGATAAGTTAAATAAAGCCAAAAAAGCTAGAACAATTAATGTTTTTTTCATATTTATTACTCCTTTTATTGCTTATATTTTGCCTCAAAATACATTTGCCATCATTTTTTTCACGGAATTTTCTTCAGATTGGAGCAAAATATGATATTACCTAACCGTTAAATTTAAAATAGCATAATTTCTATATTTGTTATGCTTAATCTTTTAAACTTTATTGCTCAGCCAGCTCCTTATTTAACTTTTGATAAATAAAGGAAATAAGCATCAAAATCAGTCCTAGAGAAATATAGGAAATTGTTCTCATTTCCGTTGATAATCCCCAAGTATCGACGATCAATAATTTTGCGACTGAAGCCATTGATAGAAATAGTCCTGCTTTTCGAACAGGTTTGTTTTTAAGCCTAAAGCCAGCAACAATCCAAATAAAGGCAATGCCTGCATAAATTAGACTAATTATTGCACTACTGAAAGCCACATTAGCTTGCACAATCATTAACTGAGTTACTATAAAGAGAAAATAAGAAGATATAATTACGATTTTAAGCGGTTCATATTCTTTTTTACCATCAAGCAAATCAACAGTCTCGTTAATCGCGAATAAAGCCAAAATAAGCGTTATAGCATTTAAAATCATTAATCCTAAAACATTAGAATATGGAAATGCGTTAAAAACACTAAGCCAGATAATTCCGATTATATTAATACAAATCGCTATTTTCCGTACTCTCTTATCATAGATTTCAAAAAATCTTTTTATCGCAAACGCAAAAGCAAAGGTAATTAAGATTAAAAACATTTGCGTTCCAAAGAAATTGAGACTATCCATAAACCAACCAAAAATTACAAGTGATATTAGCCATAAATTAATAAGATTAAGATTTTTATAGATTAGTAGCCAGTCAATTTTAATTGCTTGTGATGCATTTAGCGGATTTAAGTTTTCGGTCATCCACTCAAATTTCTTCGCTGGCAAATTATCATATATAATCATTAATGTCGCAATAATAGCTGCGAATAAAGACACTGCCAAAAGTCCGCTATGCATATTTCTATCAAGTTCTGTAACTATAATGGTAATTACCCATAAGCCAGTAAGTCCGATAAAATGCAAAAGATTAGCTAATTTCTTTGTTGCGATATCAGACCATATTTTGACTTTAGCATATAAAAAGGCTAAACCGAAAGTTATTACAATAAATAAAATTGAAACTATGTAATCTACCGCTACCGGATTATGAAAAAATCTAACCGTATATCTAAAAATTAGATATAATAAAAAAATCCATAAATTAGTAAATACCAAAAATTTATAGCCTTGTTCATAACCTTTGTTAGTTCTTCCTTTTAAAATATAACAACTTAAAATAATTAAAATAGCCATTGTGAACAAGAAATAATTAAGGGTAAATTGTGACCATATAATAAAATGATTAATTGCTAAAGAAACTCCCGATAAACCTAAGATTGCTATTCCTATATATTCAACACCTCTACGATTCCTTAATATTCCAAATGCAGCTAGAAGCACTGACTGGAAAAGCCAAGCTATCGCAAACCATTCTTTGTCGAAGAAAAAAGGCACAAACAAAACACAGAAAGTTATTGAGGTTAAAGAAAATAAGATTTGTAAATCTTTATTAGCAAACAAACGCTTAGCAAAAAATGCTAGACTTGCATAAATAATCGCAAATAGTAAAGATAAAATTGCCTGTAAATTATTATCATCTAGTTTACTTGCGATTAAAAAGATAACAATTGAACTAACTAAGGTATTTGTGATGACTATCGAAAGATCAAGTTTGCTTATTTCTTCTTTTGTACGATATGAAGCAATCAACGGTAAGGCTGTATAAAGAAAGAAAGCAAAACAAGCATAATATAAAGTTATTGAGGCATTTGCTTGAATAATAAAACCTAAATAGATTGTAGCGGCTATTGTTAATCCAAGTCCGATTAAATTCATTATTGACCACTTGCGACTAAGGGCGATTATCAGCGAAAACGCTGCTAAAATCAGGAAATAAATAATTAAACTAATTAAGAGGGGATTAATTGCTTCATGAAGAGCAAAAATTGGCAAGTAACCACCAATGATGGCGAAACAGCCAATTACCTGAGCTTTATATTTTGTGGCCAGAAAGACGCTAAATATTGTAGTAACTATACTACATATCAAAGCAACATACATATTTAATGTTTCTAATCCAAAAAAGCTAACAGCAATCGCAACATAAACCAAAGCTACACCTGTCGCAGATACTCCTATTGAAAAAGTATCTGACTTTTTGCGGTTCAGAAAAATACCAAGTCCAATTACACTAAACGCAAACAAAAATATTATTATTGTCCTAAAAGTTGGATGAAATCCGTCAAAGGCTGCTGTAGCGATTGTGCCTATAATAATAAGGATTGCGCCAATTCTGTTTAGCAAATTAACACCAACCCAATTTTCATTTTTGATTATAGCTTTTCTTTCCTTTTTGATTTTAGGGCTTCTTTCTTTTTTGACTATAGTCTCAAATTCGGATGCTTTAAATATTTGATTAGGTTTTGAGTTGATTGTAAAATGAATCGTTTCAACTTCAGTTTCAATAACAGAAGTTTCCTCTGTCAATATCTTCTTTTTTTCCAGCATTTCGCGCTTAGTAGTTATAAGTGCTTCAAGCTTTTCAGAAAGTTTTTTAATGATTATTTTTTGGTTTCCTATTTCTTTACGCATTTCATATATTAAAATAGCTAAAACTCCCACTATAATAAAAAGTATAAATATCCATGCTCCCATAATTGACACCTTTCCTTATCTCTAGTTTATATGATATCATAAATTGAGAGCATGTTAAATAAAGCTGACATTTTGAGAGAGCGTATTCTCTTTAAACGAGAATTTAGGATAAAGAAGTTCTAAAAACACATTTAGTAAATTCACCTCAGTTTTTATACGAAATTCCAAGCCAATCTGTAAAAGTGTTGTTAGCCACTAATGTTACTCTTGGGCAAAAACAAAAAACACCAATTCCAATAAAGAAAATTAGTGTTTTTATAGATTAGGCGATTCTAAAAACCGTTAAATTACCGATTGTCCAGGTTTGTGATGCGTAAGTTAAATTTGATCCACCGACATTTATTGGATTCCATGATGTATTTCCAACTTGAACTAAAGTACCAGCTGCTAAATATGTTAAAAGCATACCTGTCACTGAAGAATAACCACTTAATGTATTGAATGTTTCAAAAGCTGCTGGCTCACCAACCCCATTTAAAGTTATATTAAAAGCTCCAGCTTGACCGCCATCAACATTGACTTTATAACTAATATAATAAATTCCAGCATTAGCAACTTGAATACCATTATTGATTAGCGAAGTATTTAAACTAGAACCAAAAGTAGTGTATGGGACATTACCAGCTACTGGAATTGTCGCCGTTGTCCAATTTGGACTGGACGCAAAGCCATAAGCTGAAGCCAGTACTCCTTGGGGACCTTGGGGACCAGTTGCGCCTGTTGGACCAACCGGACCTTGAGGACCCGTTAATCCTTGAATTCCTTGCGGACCTGTGGCACCTGCAGCACCAGTTGGACCGGTTGCGCCGATTGGTCCTTGGGGACCAGCTGGGCCTGTTGATCCTTGCGTTCCTTGCGGACCTGGTATGCCTTGGGGACCAGGAATTCCTTGCGGACCGGCAATAGCACCAATATTTATCCAAGCACCAGAAACTGCATCCCAAACATAAAGATCAGGACTAACATAGTAAAATTCGCCTGGTACTCCAACTGGTACATTTAATTCTAAAGTTGCTAAATCCGGATATGAGCCAACAATAGTTCCAACAGTACCTGCTGGACCGATTGGTCCTTGGGGACCAGTTGCTTGAATACCTGTATCAACCAGACCAACAAACCAGTTACCATTAGTACCGATATAAGGTATTTCAGCATCTGTTCCATCACTTCCTGTTGCACCTTGAAGACTTAACAACCATTCTGCTTCTGTTCCGATAAAACCATCCGCAACAGCTACCTCATAAGCTGATAAGCCCTCTAAACCTTGGGGACCGATTGGTCCTGCTGGTCCAATTGGACCTTGAATTCCTGCCGGACCTGCTGGGCCAGCAATACCTTGTGTTCCCTGTAGACTAGCAAGCCATTCATTTATTGTACCAGTAAAACCCTGGTCAACAGCTATTTGATAAGCTGACTCACCGTGAATGCCTTGCGGGCCTGTTGCACCTACTGCACCAGCAGGACCCGTTGCGCCGATTGAACCTTGCGGACCAGCTGGTCCGGTTTCACCTTGAATGCTTAAAAGCCATTCCTCTTCCGTACCAACAAATCCTTCAGCTACAGCAATTTCAAAAGCTGATAAGCCGTTTTTGCCTTGCGGACCAGGAAGCCCTCTTTGACCACGTGGACCTTCTATCCCTCTAGGTCCCTGTTCACCTCTTGGTCCTCTTTCTCCGCGTTCTCCTTTTTGGCCTGCTTCACCTTTGGGTCCTATTGGACCTCTAGGCCCCGGAGGACCAACTGGACCGCGTCTTTCGTCACAACTATTGTTACATCTTTCTGTAGGACGTAACCATTGATTATTTTCACCGTGGCTTTTGCCACAACAATTACGAGACATTTTATTTTTCAAACTCCTTAACTGTTATTATTACAACAGTACTCTAGTATATGTTTAAAAAATTGAGCGTCTTAGATTTTTCACCTACCTAACGAGAAAAAATAAAAAACACCGAACTTTATTCAGTGCTTTATCATGATAAATTTTTAAATTTAGAATAGATTTGGGAATCCTAAACTGAGAAAAGTAAATACGGCAATAACCAAAATTGAGATGTAAATAAGAACGATTGCTATTAAGCTAAGTCTTTTTAATGTTTCACTCTTCAGTTTATCTAAAAATACTTTTAAAGTTGGCGCTACTAGAAGCATAACTAAAACATAAGTGCTAGCGATAGTGTAGCTGTTGCCATTTGTTTCTTCGCCAAATAAAGCTACAAAATAAGATACTAAAGCTGTTATTGTTAAAGTGAAAGCCAAAGCCAATAGACAGATACTTAAAAGTTTATAAGTTGATGTATCTGGCTTTGTTTCTACTTCCCCAGTTTGGCAAGCTTTACAGATACCTAATAAGTCTTTTGATTCTTTACCACATTTATTGCAAATCATCTGATTTCTCCTCATTTTTTTAATTTAAGTTAAACTATTATACCATAAATTCAAGAAACTCTTTATTGTTTTTTAAAGATTTCAATAACCATTAAAAGCTTTTCTTCAAACTCCTTAAAAGTAGTGTTATCATTTATTTCCGTTCCGATTCTAAATTCTTTTTCTGAAATTAAAAGATTCTTAGCGATTAATTTATTTTCAGCTGATAAGCTTTCATAATTGCAGGTAATCCCTGGTAAGATTCCTCTTTCTTTTCCTGAACCACAAGAAATAGTTTGGATATTCTTATCATATAAATTTTTCATCGGCTCTAAGAATAAGGGTGAACAAAATAAATGGATGGTTTCTCTATTAAATTCTTGATTACTGTCAACGTCTCTAGTTATATCGACTAGGTCTTTTGCAAGAGTAGTTTTGCTAAATTCTTTCATTTCATTTCTCCTTTAATTATTTCGATTGTTTTGCCTATTAAATAAAATGGAATATTTATTAAATTTTCATCTTTTTTATAGGAAAGGGCTGAATATCTAATTCTTAAGTCCGGATTGAATTTTTTATTATAAGAATTAAAACTAACCGATGAAACATTTTCACTGGACTTTACTTCAACTGGGATAATATTCCCATTTTGATCTTGTATTAAAAAATCTATTTCGTAACGATTTTCAAATGTAAAATATTTTAAATTATTAAATTGAATTGCTTTTAGTTGTTGTAAAACAAAATTTTCTGCTAATGCACCTTTAAACTGAAAACTATTATCTAGCGTTATCATCTCGTTTGGAACATTTGCGATGTGCTTAAGTAACCCTGTATCAAAAACATAAAGTTTAAAGGCACTTAAATCCGCAAAAACTTTTAACGGACATTCATTCTTCTTTGCCCGATAAAGTCTGTTAACTAAGCCAGAGGTCACAAGCCATTCAATTGCGGTTTCAAAGCTTCTAGCTCTTGCGCCTTTTTCAATATCGCCATACACAAATTTTTTATTCTCTTTTGCTAGTTGTGCAGGAATGTTTCTATAAATCATAAGTATTCTTTCTGGGTCAACTTTTCCATAGTGCTTTGTGAAGTCTCTTTCATATATTTTAACCAGTTCCTGTTGTTTCTGTTCTACATCATTAATATCTTTTGAATCAACCCAACTTTTAACCACTTCCGGCATTCCACCAATAAGCAAATATTTTTTATAAACATCTAAAAAGCGCGAATGAAAAGCTTCAAGTAATTTTAAATCATTAGAAGTAGCTTCATAAATATTTAATAGTTCTGGTTCTGTTGCGGTAAGAAACTCCTCAAAATCCATAGGTTTAATATCAATAATGTTTACTTGGCCAACTGGATGTGCAGATCCCTTAGAAAGATATACTCCTAAAAGACTTCCAGCAGAAATAATATAATATTCTTTAGCATCTTCATTAAAATACTTAAGGGAATTAAGAGCATTAGGACACTCTTGTATTTCATCAAAAATAATTAGAGTTTTATTCGGTTCAATTTTTTTACCACGCGTAAGAGAAAGTCTTTCAATAATTACCGATGGATGTTTAGTATCTTCAAAGAAATTTTTGTACTTTATATCTTTATCAAAATTAATATAAAGCATATCAGTAAAATAGTTTTTTCCGAATTCCTGCATTAGCCAAGTTTTGCCAACTTGCCTTGCGCCTTCTAGGATAAGTGGTTTTCTATTTTCACTTTTTTTCCATTCTAACATTTTCTTTAATGCCTTGCGTTTCATTGCCATATTAACACACTCCACATCCTTATATTACCACAAATTCACAGTTTTATCAAGATTAAATGCCACAAATTAGCAAAGATAATAGATTAGATTGCCGCAAATATGCAATAAATTCTTTAGAGAGGTTTTTAACTTCAATGATATTGCATAAAAATAACGGTCAATCTCACTTGGTTGCCGCTATTTTTTCATATATTTTATTCTCTTTGATGTGCAAAAATCGTATTATTTTTTTTTGAGTTTAGTTAAAAAACGCTTTGCAATAAATGGCTTGTCACTGGTATAAATTCTAAGCGCACGACTGGCGAAATTAGCTTAATCATTATTTTTTCAGTTCAAACTCTAACTTGCCCTGAGGATTTCCATTCACAATTAATGTAATTCCATGAATACCAGGATAATGTTTTCTAACACTAACATCTTCAAAAGAGTGCTTTCTTGTATAAGTCTTAACTTCTGCCTCTTTTAAGAGAATTTCGGAAATTTTAAACACTTTTTGGCTTGTTTTACCAGTGGCTTTGACATAATCAACTCCATATTCTAATCTTACCTTAATTGCTTTTTTAGCTTTCAGTGTAAAAGAAAATATAATATCCTCACCAATAGAAATTGCTTTTTGTTCTATTGCAAAATCACTAACTTCTACGGAATCAGTATCATCACAACCAAATAAAGCTAATACTTCACGATTACCTTTTTTAAGTAAAGTCCTACAGCCATGTTTCACAATCCAATCAAGTTCTTTATTCTTGCCGTACCACTCCTTGGCAACTTTTATAACTATTTCTGGATGTGTTTTGGAAATATCATTTAAATTATTAGCGACACTTTTTCTAACGTAAATCGCTGGATCATTTTTTAATTGTTCAAGAATTGGCAATACTGGTGTCGGATCTTTTTTCAAGTTTGGAATTCCCATACCCCAAGGTAAAGCCGGACGACAACCTTCGCTAGAAAGTCTTCTAACATGCTCACAATCACTTTTTGACCATTCATACATCTGTGCCATCATTTTTGTCTGATTTTTGACTATAAATGGTCTTACTGCAAACTCTGCAGATGAATGTTTAGTATATCTGGCCATTGCGCCAATCGAAATATCCCAGTTTTCATCATCTAATCCATAGAGCTCAACAAATGATGGAAAGAACCAACAAAACTCTTCTAACCAATTTCCATAGCTAGCTATAACTTTATCAATAATAGAAATAGCTTCTTTATAATCTTGCGGTAAATATTTCTTTAAGTTTTCGGCAATTCTATTAACTCTTTGTTTTAATTCTAAACTTTCCCATGTTTCATCTATAATTGATTGAATAAATTCATTTGTCTGAAACGATTCATAATAAACTTTAATATCAGCTGCTAATTTATCAACAACTTTTTTACTTACTAAATTTTTAAACGGTTCTCCCATATATTACTCCTTTAATATTTTTTTACTGATTTTTTAAAAAAAACTTTTCAATAAGCATCTTGTAAATATACTTTAGATATCACTCGACACGAACAAGTACACCTCTATCAACCTTTTATACTCTACTCCGTTCGGACAAAGTTGTTTTTAATTCGCCAAATTTACTCTATTACCAACAGCTATGGTTGTCGCAAGGTTGTAGTGCATAGTGTTGTAAGTTTTGCCATCTGCAGCAGTTATCCGGAAATTCCGGATAACTGAATCTCCTTCGAGTTCACTATCGCTAAAAATGTTCTTCAAGTGTTCGCTGATAGTTCTAATATCAACATCATAAAGTTTACCCGTCATCTTTTGTGTAAGCTAAACATTTTCTTCAGCATAAACTGCTTCTGACAATGTCGTGCTTCTTAACCTTAACTATTTTTTGCTCATATTTATCCTCCCAAAATTTAGTGTGAACTACTCGAACAATTGCGATTGATAAAAATCTTATCTATCCTTATAATCGAAGCTTATTCACTTAACTCTAAAGCATTTAATAAACACAAGCATGCATTATATCGGCCAAAATCTAAATAAATTGCCGCAATAATTGCCTCAAACAATGTTGCATAATCTTGATTTAATTTGTTTTCTCGTGTTTGATTAAAATATGTTACACCCGAATCATTATATAGTAACTCAAAAAGTTTATTATCACTAATTATTTTAACAAAATTCTTGTTATTTTCTAAATGACTTTTAATAAGTGTTATTTTACCTTTATCATTTTCTCTGAACAAAATTTCTGCTAAATTAAATTTAATCAAACTATCCCCTAAAGTAGCAAGCGCTGAATTTTTGTAGTTCCTTCTATTCTTACCATCATCACTGGATTTTAGCTTAGTAACATTAAACGCTAGCTTAAGATTTTCACTTAATTCTATATTATGAATTTTTTCTAAACTATCCACCGTTGTACTAGCAATCTCTTTCCATGCAACTTTGAATTCTAAAATAAAAAGTAGGATTACCAAGACTATTGCAAGAATAAAAGAATTCCTAATAAATTCCCTATCAAATGTATCATAGTAACGATTCATAAAATCTGCCGTGATAAGCGCAACATAAATTAAAAATAAAGAACGCAGACTATTTTTAAATCGCCGACCTCCTAGCCTTTTCTTTGGATATACAAAAGAATAGATATTCCAAAAAATACCTAGCGAATATAATAAAACAAAAACAACCAACATATACCATGTTGTATGAACATTAAAAAGTAATATCCCCAAATGAACAATCATTACAAGCGCAATTGCAAGTTTAATGATATCGCGAAAACTTTTTTTTAACAACGCATTCACCTCTTTATTTTTCTTAGTAAAAACACTATATTTTTCAATATAGAGTGCTTTTATAAAATTATAACACCAATTTAACAACAAATCAAGCGAAAGAAATATCATTCTGTTAATCGGGACAAAACGGATATATGCGCGTGTACATAATATTAAGCAAAAATATTATTATAAATTGAAAATAGAAATTCCTAATGAATAAACAGAAAAATTACAACATCAAAAAAGCCTGTAATTTTTTTAACATCAATCTAAGTATACTTACTTAAGTATTCTCATTTAAATCTAAAGCCTTTAATAAACACAAGCATGCGTCATATCGACCAAAATCTAAATAAATTGCCGCAATAATTGCTTCAAACAATGTTGCATAATCTTGATTTAATTTGTTTTCTCGTGTTTGATTAAAATATGTGACACCCGAATCATTATATAGTAACTCAAAAAGTTTATTATCATCAATTATTTTAGCAAAATTCTTGTTATTTTCTAAATAACTTTTAATAAGTGTTATTTTATCTTTATCATTTTCTATGAACAAAATTTCTGCTAAAATAAATTTAATAAAACTATCACCTAAAGTAACAAGCGCTGAATTTTTGTAAATCTTTCCCTTCTTATCATCAGATTTTAGCTCAGTAACATTAAATGCGAGTTTAAAATTTTCACTTAATTTCATATTATGAATTTTTTCTAAATTATCCATTATAAAACTAATTTTTTTCCAGGCAACTTTGATCTCTAAGATAAAAAGTAACATCACTAACCCCACTGTAATAGTAAAAGAGTTCTTAATAAATTCCCTATCGAATGTATCATAATAATGATTCATAAAATCTGCAGCCATAATCGCAACATAAATCAAAAAGAAAGAACGCAGACTATTTTTAAAACGCCGACTGCCTAATCTCTTCTTTGGGTGAACGAAAGAATAGATATTCCAAAAAATACCTAACGAATATAATAAAACAAAAATAATCAGCATATACCATGTTGTATTAACATTAAACAGTAATATCCCTAAATGAACAATCATTACAATTGCAATCGCAAGCTTAATATAATCACGGAAGTTTTTTTTAAACATATTTTTTCAACCCCTAACAATTTCATTTCTGAAGTGTTTTTTAATGAAATCTATTAATCAATCAAATAAACTAGTTTTTTACTCATTTTTCTCACTCGCAATCTTGGTTTCTAAAATAAACAATAACAATACTAATATAAATGCAATTATGAAAGAATTTATAATTAAATCCGCATTGAACATATTGTAAAAATGATCCATAATATACGCAGCGCCAATTGAAAGATAAATTAACAAGAAAGAGAGTATACTATTCATAAAACGTTGAACTCCTAAGCTCTTCTTCGGATATATATAAGCATAGATATTCCAAAAAACACCTGGCAAATATAGCAGTACAAAAATAATTAACATATACCATGTTGTTTTTAAATTAAAGAGCAATATCCCTAAATGTGCAATCATTACAAGTACAATCGTAAGTTTAATGCAATCTCGAAAACTTTTTTCAAACAAAACATTCACCTCTTAAACTTTAAAACACAGTTTGACAAAGAAATTGAAGTAACAATCATTAGCTTTAAGTCCTATTCCAGAGCCAGAATAATACTTTTCCAGTTTCTAAAATGCGATTAAATATTTTATCTAAATTATAGCACCAAAAAGCATAGAAAACAATTACCTTCACAACTTCTTCATTTGTGCTAAAAACGCCTTAAGTAAAGCAATAAAAGCCTAACAATTTTGCTCAATTTTTCGCAACTAACTAACATAAATATTGTTTTTTTTACAAAAAATAGCGTAAAAAAAGCATCCAGTCGATGCTCTTTGTTCTTGTCTTTGTTTTAAATCACTTTTATTATTTCTAATCAATAACTATCTTTATTAAAAATCCATCATTTTCTTGTGAACTTGTATAATTATAATTTTTAATATCTAAATAACTATGTAGTTTATCCATCAACTCATCGATACATATAGTGCTATTAATAATTATTTGAACAAGCTTTGAATTTGTTTCATATGCTTTATCTATTTCGCTTTCAATAAGAGCCTTATATTCTTCAATCTCTCTTCCTATATCACTATATTGTTTTTGTTCCTTATTTTTAACAATCATCTGATATATCATTGTTGATATTAAAGTTATCGCAAAAACAATCGCAACTCCAAGAAGACCAAATAAAAACCCCATCAAAAAGCCAAATATACAAGCCAACACAACTAGCAAAGTAGATAAAATTTTTCTCATATTTTTTTCCTTTCACAAGCAGTATTTATCAAATTAAATAATTTTACTTATGGTACCAGAGAAGGGAGTCGAACCCTCACGATATCACTATCGGCGGATTTTGAGTCCGCTGCGTCTACCAATTTCACCACTCTGGCATGTAACATAAAGCTAAAATATTTTACCATAAAAATGATTAAATTCCAACAAATATTTTAGCTTTTAATTCATTTTAAAACCAATCGCCATAATTTATCACGATCTTCAATATTAGCATAATCGATTCCGATTCTTTTAGATAATTCATATTCAGCTATAAAACCATCGTCTTCCAGCCAAATTTTATCGGAAATAACAAAATCTTCACCATTTAAAGCTTTATTAATATTTAAAGCTTTAGTTAATCGCCCTGGTCCTGAATAATTTTCAACACCTCTAATTAATAATGCTTCCGGATGATCCTTTGGTCCGGTTACGACATTAAATAAATAATGAATGCCATAACAAAGATAAATATAAGCAACGCCACCAGTCTCATACATTACCTTTGTGCGCTCAGTCTTACCTTTAGAGGCATGACAAGCTGTATCAGCTTCACCATAATATATTTCAATCTCTGTAATCCTGTAACGCTGTTCTTCACCATTAATCTTTCGGACTAAAAGTTTACCAAGGATTAATGGTGCTAACGTTAAAGCATTTTGTTGATAAAAACTTTGACCTAATCTTTTATTCATCAAGAATTTTTTCGTAAAGTGCCAAGACTGTTTTAGCGTATGTTTCCTGAGAATACTTTTCAATACTTAAACTTGCATTCTCTGCGAGTTTCGCTTTTAATTCTGGATTAGCTTCCAATTCTTTGATTTTAGTCGCAAATTCGCCGTTTTCCCGAAAAAACAAGCCATTTTCATAATCAGTAATTAAGTCCTTGATACTATCATCATATTTAACGACTAAAGGCAATGAGGCTGCTAAGGCTTCTACATAAGTTAACCCTTGCGTTTCCGTAGTTGAAGCATTCACAAAAATATCAGCTAACTGATAATAAAGTCCAACTTTCTCCCAAGGAACAGAACCAGTCATTAAAACGTTATTCAATTTTAAATCTTTAATTAGTTGCTTGATATTCTCTTCATATGGACCATGTCCTACAATTACTAGTAATCTTTTCTTATCTGGCTCTAATTTAGCAAATTCCTCAACGATAATATCTACTGCTTTTTCTTTAGAAATCCTTCCTAAAAAAAGCAAAATTTCTTCATCTTCAATGCCTAAAGATTTCTTTAACTCTAGAACTTCTTCTGAAGTATAAGTATCTTTTTTAAATTTAGATAAATCAAGTCCGCTAGGAATAATATTAAAATTGCCTCTGACTTTATATCTGATCATCATATCTAAAACTTTTTGGGTTGGAACGATAATTTCATCAACTCTTTTAACAGCCTTACGAACTGTTCTTCTAACAAAAGGCATCGCCATTCTCTTCATTGTTTTAAACGCAAAAATCCGATTAACATAATGAAGATAGTCTTCATACATCGTATGAAAGGTATAAACGGTTTTAATGCCTGTTTTCTTAGAAAGGATACGACCTAATTTACCAATCGAAAATTCCGTATGGATGTGAATAATGTCAAGATTAAGTTTCTTAACTCTCTCGAGTTCGCGTCTAACGAAAAACTTATACTGATAATCCGGTAATTTCTTACCTTTTAAGTTATAACCCTTAATTCTAATAACATTAGGTTCAGGTTCAACTGCTTTCCGATGACCAGTAGTGATAACATAAACTTCATGACCAAGCGCCCTTAATCCTTCTTCTAACATAACAATAGAAGTAGCGACACCACTGATATGCGGTCTATAACCGTCTGTAAAGATGCCGATTCGCATTTCGATACCTCCTTCTTAAGATAAATAATGAAAGTAAACTTATTAACATCAAAATATAATAAGAAACTACTCGCCATAACAATGTTCCTGCCAGAATTACTGGCGCACTACTGATAATAACAATCGTAAATAACTGCCTGAAGGCAAATTCCGCACCACCCGCTGCGCCTGGAGTAGGAATAAAAGACATAAAGACAACCGCAAAGGAAGTCATCGCCATCGTAAAGAATAACTCACTTGCGGAAAGACTAACTCCTAAGGCTCTGAAAATCAAAAAAGGAATTACAAAGTAACAGGCCATTGAAAATAACTGGAAAAATACTGTTACTGCCATTAACTTTATATCTTTGATTAATATCTTCGAACATCTTTGAAAATCAGTTAGATAATTCTCTAAACGATCTTGCCTTTTATGAACAATACGACCGATGAAGCCAATTTTTGCAAATAAAAAGATTATTTTCGTTAAAATTTTTCTAGCAATTTTAGAATAAGCTAATAAGAAAAGAATCGTTAAAATCAGGACATTCAAACTAAAACCAATTATAAAGAAAATATAAAAGTTAGAAACATTTTGGGTAAGCTGCGAAAAATAAAAGATAATTGCTATTAAAGAAAAGATAACAATACAGAACTGATAGATTATAAAATTCATAATCAATGTTCCGGTAGCTACTGAGGAAGGTACACCAAACTTGCGATAATAATACATTTGAAATGCTTGTCCGCCTGCCGCAAAGGGTGTAATGCCATTATAGAAATGACCTATATTACCGATAAGTATACTATCAAAGAAAGAAAGCCGCTGATTGTTTTTCTTCAACAAAATATCAATTGATACCGAATTAAAGAACATAAACAAAAAAATCGATAAAATCGCTAGAAAAAAATAATAGTAATTTAAATCCCTAACGGCCTGTATCGCGTCATCAATATCATTTTGTGTAAAAAACCAGATTAGTAATATTATTAGAATAATAACCACAAAGAAATAATTTTTCTTGGCGATACTTTTTTCATCTGCTAAATTATTGATAACTGGTTCTTCTTTGTGGGGTTCTTTTTCATTCATTGCTTAATGCCCTCTCAATCGTTACTCCCCAGTACTTTTTCATATACCGCTTTAATCTTCTCACTGACAATTTCAATACTTCTTGCTTCTGCGACTTTATAAGCCTCATCTCGTAACTCTTCATATTCGCCATTAATACAAGCTCTAATATATTCAATAAACTCTTCATTATTATTGCCCTTAAGGCAATTTTCACCATGAGTCAGCCAATCTCGATAAGTATCAACATCACGAATAATAATTTTTTGACGACTTGCTAGAGCCTCTAAAACTACTATGCCTTCATTTTCCACAAACGATGGAAAGAAAAAACAATTAGAACGGCTATAAGCACCTTGTATAATATCGCCTTCCACATAACCAGGAAAAATACAATTAGCCGGTCGTCCTTTTATTGCTTTACGGATTTCCTTAGGCAAAGTTAGAAGCGGAGTATGACCAAACCAAAAAAATTTCACATCTGGCATTTTTCTGGAAATAGCTATAAAATCCAAAAGCCCTTTGCGCTTAAAAAATAAACCGACACCCATCACGATTTTATCGTCTTCACTTATATTAAATTTTTCTAGAAACTTAGTTTCTTTATCCTTATTTTGACTGTAAGACTTTAAATCAATCCCATTAGAAATAGCAGCTATTTCTTTAGTTATACCATAACTTAAAAGAATATTTCTGGAATAGTTAGTTGGTGTAATGATATAATCAGCACTTTGATAAGTTCTCTTTAAAGTTTTTTTAAAGCGTTTAGCATAAAAATTAGAGAACAAAAAAGAATTCTCAATGTCTTCCGCAGTCGTATGGGCATGGTAAACAACCTTTTTACCAGCTTTGTGAGCTTTTTTAACCATTTTGCGGCTCTTTTTAAAGACCATGTTCAAATGCACAATATCGCAGTCCTCGGTTAAATTAGACGCATGCTCTATATTTTGTAAATCAAGAGCCATCTTCTGATGCCTGATTGCTCTTCCGATTCCAGACTTCTTTATTAGCTTATCATTTTTTGGAAAAAACAAACAAACCTTCATATCAATCACATTCTTTCCAGTACTTTAAGTCCAAGGATTGTTAAGCTTTCAGCTAAAATCACTTCAAGTCTAGCAAGCAATAACAAATTCGTATTTCGAATTTTTTCATCTTCATTAAGAATATAAATTTGACTATAAAATTGATTAAAAGCAACTGCCAGATTTAAAAGATACTTACATAAGTGATGCGGTGCGTTCTCAAAAGTCGCTTTTTCTAAAATTTCTTCATAACGAGAAACTTGTCTTAGCACTTCAAAATAAACTTCTTCCTGATATAAACTATATAGCGGTTTAGCGGTTTTTAGAAGTGGATTCGCTAAAAGAATCGCTTTTATCCTGACTAGTGTATATTGGATGTAAGGTCCAGTCGCACCTTCAAAACGGACGATTGCTTCTAAGTCAAACTCAAAATCACTTTGTCTTTGATTCTTTAAATCATTAAATATTACCGCACCAACCGCAATATCCATCGCTGTTTTCTCTTTATCAGCTAAGCCAGGATTTTTGACTTCTATCTGCTTTAGTGCTAAATCATAGGCTTCATCAATAACTTCTTGCAAAAGAATTGTCCGCCCATTTCTAGTACTCATTTTTTTACCGTCTAATAAAACAAGACCAAAGTTAATATGTTCAATCAAATCAGCATAAGCATGACCCATTCTTTTAATAACCGCCCTTAACTGATCAAAATGATTTTTCTGTTCGTTTCCAACAACATAAATTAAAGAATCAAAGTGATAATTATCGTGACGATATAAGACAGTAGCTAGTTCTCTAGTTAAATACAACGTAGTACCATCAGTTTTTTGAATTAATGCCGGCACTAAATCCGGAAGCCTGACTATCATCGCTCCTGCATCTTCTTCCAATAACTTTTTATCAGTTAATTCTTTGATAACAGCATCAGTTTTGTCATTATAAAAGGATTCGCCTAAAACATATTCAAAATCTACACCAAGCACTTGATAAATTCTATCAAATTCCTTTAGTGACTCAGTTCGGAAATATTCCCAAAGCTTTAAAGTTTCAGCATCTTTATCTTCTAACTTTTTAAAAGTAGCTCTGGCTAAATCATCCAGCTCAGGATTAGCCTTTGCTTCTTCATGAAAACGGACATATAATTTTTGGAGCTCGATTATTGGATTTTGCTTTATTGTTTCTGGATTTCCCCATTTTTGATAAGCAACAATCATTTTACCATACTGTGTACCCCAGTCTCCAAGATGATTAACACCAATAACTTTATAGCCTTGATTACGATACAAATTCTTCAAAGCATTTCCGATAATTGTTGAGCGAAGGTGACCAACAGAAAAATTTTTAGCGATATTAGGCGCTGAATAGTCAATAACGATTGTTTTTCCGCTATCTTTTTTAGCTATCTTAGCAGTTAAAACCTTTTTCGCAAAGGTTTCTTTATTTAAGCGTAAGTTCGCAAAACCATTAACAAATTCACTGCTTTCAAAAAGTTCATTACTTTTTAAAACCTCAGAAATCTTTTCAAAAAGATCAGTAATCTTTGGATAACTGTCCTTTAAGTTCTTAAAAAGCACAAATAAAGGAATCGCAAAATCGCCCATTTCCTTTTGTTTTGGCTCTTCAACTGTCACATTAAGCTTTTGGTTATTGTTTTTTAAGAAAAAATCCTCCAGAGTTATGCGGATTTCATTTTTTATTTTTTCTAACATAAATTTTTACCTCAGTAGTAATTCTTGATATATAATATTATATATTATAATCTATTTAATAGCAAGCAAAAACTAAATTGTACCAAAAAGAAAAAACCAGATATTTCTGGTTTTGATTATTATTATTAACGAGGTTCGAAAGAATCACAACTTGAATCCTCAGCTTTAGTTGCGGAAGTTCCAGTGATTTCTACTACATGCTTACGACATTTATGCTCATTATTATAACGACATAAATAACTATCACAGTCGATATCTACTTCAAATAACATCGGAAAGTCTTGATAAGCATATTCTGTTTGGAATTCTGACAATCTTTTTTCTTTAAATGAACTACAAAAAACATCGCTCAGTTGTTCGTCGTTTTCCCTGACATCAATTTTTGGTCTGATACAGCTAGTATATTTATTGCTTACACAATGTGTGACTCGACATTTAATTTTTGACATAATATTACTCCTTTTCTTAGTAATATTATTATCAAATTATGCCAACTTATGTATTTTAATCTAGCAAATACCAGTAGGCTTGTCGTTTATTCTCTAAATTTACAATATTCTGCAAGTATATTATACCGCAGTACTCAAAATTATGTTTTTTCAATAATTTTTGCATGATGATATTTTTTTCATGAGTATCAACTCTAATCGATTTCTTATTTGTTTCCCTAGCTTTCTTAAAAGAAAAATCAAACATCTGACCAGCAATATTTTCGCCTTTATATTCATTCTTGACCGCAATTCGATGAATTACTAAATAATCAAAAGCTTCTGGCCAAAAATCAGTAATATAACAAGATTCTGTTTCTTTAGATAAAACAAATACACCCTTAATTACACTATCTTCAAATACATATAATTGCTTCTTTAAGATATCTTCTTTAAAACTATCTTTATTTGGATAGCCGTTTTGCCACTGAGGAACGCCATTTTCTTTTAGAAAAAGTTTGGCTTCTTCGATTATTTTCATGATTTCATCTAAATCTTTTGTTTCTGCTAACCTAATCATATAATTCTCCATTTTACATACCAAGATATTTTCTATCATTATACCATATAATCATCAAAAGAAAAAAAGGACTTACAATAAATCCTTTTCTCCTGAAATTTTAAGAATGATTGATGAGCTGCGCAGCTTTTACGCAGCCACCAATTTTAGTCTAGTTTAAATATATATTAAATTACCAAAAGAATCTGTTTCTGTTGTTGTTACGACCAGGTAAGTTAGTGCGCTCAAAATAAATTCTGATACAACGGCAGATCATTTCATGTAATTCAACATCTTGAATAATTACAACTGGATCAGTGTTAATAAAGCCTTGGAAGTATCCTCCGCCACAACAGTTTTTCTTGCAAGTAATTCTCGCAACATCAAAACAAGCCGTAGGAAGGCAGTTAGGCGTTACGCATAATTCAACAGTATTTTCATCTAAATGTGTAAGGTTGTAGGCATATTTAACACCATCAACGCAAATTTCTTGTCTTTCTCCACAATGTTTCAAACTAGTTTCCCCTCTCTTAAAATTCACGTAGTTAAAAACTACACTATAAATTATGAGAGGCAAACACTTTTGTATAGGCTACCTACGCTTTTTTGAACTAGTAGAAGTTTCTTTATCAGCTTTTACTTCAACTGCGATTTTGCGATTATAAAAATACTTTTCATTAAGAATTTTTATTGCTTTTTTGACATGTTCACCTTTAAGTTGGACAAAAGAGAAAGTATTTAAAATACTGATATCTTTAACATCTTTATTAGAAACACGCAAGAACTTTACAAACATATCTGCTAAATCCCTTTTATTAATGTTATCCTTTTTACCAAGATTGATAAAAAGTTTTACATAGCCCGCAGAAGCAAAGTCTGTATTAAAGTCTTGTTTGGCTTTTTTCTGTTGAAAATTTTCGGCGATATCATCAATATTACCAATATTTTCCCGATCTTTTTCGCTAACTTTTCTTAATAAAGCAGCTGCATAATCAAGGATTTCAAATTCTTTGTTTTCTTCTAAAGCAGCTAAAATATAACCTTTGTATTTATCGGGATTCTCTTCCTTTAACGAAGTTGTCGCTTCATTCATCCGATGGCTAATTTTAGCAGCCTCCGCCTTTTCATAACTTGGCGGTACAGTTTTCTCAATGTCTACTTTTAAAGCTTTCGCAAAATCATTAATCTTGCTTGCTTCCTTTTTATTTACAAAAGTAATACTCATACCATCTCTTCCAGCTCTAGCTGTCCGACCAATACGATGAGTATAATACTCTAAATCATCAGCTATATCATGATTAAAAACGACATCGATACCAGAAATATCTAAACCTCTGGCTGCTACATCAGTCGCAATTAATACTGATACTAAACCACTTTTAAATTTTTCCATTACTTTATCACGACTAACTTGTTTCAAGTCACCATGTAAAGCTTCAACCATAAAACCTCTCGTCGTTAAGGCCATCTGCAAATCATCAACACGTTTTTTAGTACGGCAGAAAACTAAAGCTTGCTTAAAATCAAAGGTATCAATCATTCGGCATAAAGCTTCTTCTTTGTTTTTATCACGAATCTCTACATAATATTGCTTGATGTTTGGAACCGCAAGATTTCCTTGTAAGGTCTTAACGCTTTGCGGGTCTTTTAAATACATGTTTGCGATTTTTAAGATTGGCTTTGGCATCGTTGCGGAAAACAAAATCTTTTGACAATCGGCATTCGCACTTGCCAAAATCGTATCTAAGTCTTCCTTAAAGCCCATATTAAGCATTTCATCGGCTTCATCTAAAACTAATAATTTAATATTTTCTAAAGATAAAGTCTTACGCCTTTGGTGATCCATAATTCTTCCTGGTGTCCCAACAATGATTTGCGGCTTTTCTCTAAGTTTACTTATTTGACGTTCGATACCCTGACCACCATAAATTGATAAAACTTTAACGCTAGGTAGAAAAACCAAAAGCTTTTCAAACTCTTCGGCGACTTGAATCGCTAATTCACGAGTTGGACATAAAACCAAAACTTGAACCTTTTTATCTTTTGTGTTAATCATGTTAATTGCGGGTAAAGCAAAAGAACAGGTTTTTCCGGTTCCTGTCGGGGCTTGAGCTAAAACATCATGACCGTTTAAGACATGAGGAATTGCCATTTCCTGGATTGGTGTCATCTCTTGATAACCCATTTCCACTACTGCTTTTTTTAATTCCGGCAGGATTTCAAGATCCTTAAATGTTAATTTTTCCATTATATTTATACTCCTATTTGTCTGCTTATAAGAATTAGACCAATAACTGTAAGTACATTTACCAGAAACAGTAAGGGAATCCCATAGCGAAACTTTGGTTTTTGATTTTTATGACGAATGACTTGCATACATAGATAGATAGCTAAACTAGCTCCTAAGAAAGCAAATGTGAAAAGTGTTTTTTCTGGCACCCTGCGTTCTTTTTTGATGGCTCTTTTTTTATCATAGCGCATCACAAAAATCGCAATGATATTTATTATCACTAAATAGATAATTAAAAACTTAATCATTAATAATATTCTTCCATTTCTTTATAATTTTATCCCAAGAGTTACTTAAAGCGATTCTATAGGTTTCTTCACGTAAACATTCAAGCTTTTTTGAATCATTTAATAGCTCAATAATTTTATCAGCCATTTCTTCATTTTTCTGACAAATATAGCCATTTTTATCTTTTATAATAATTTCTGGACAAGCATCGCCCCAATTACTGGAAATAACAGGAACAGAACGACTATTTGCTTCTAGAATTGATAATGGAAAACCTTCAAACGATGAAGTCAACAATAATAAATCAGCACTATCAAAAGCAGCCGCAACATTATCTGTTTTTCCACGCAAGAAACAAACATCCTCTAAATTACGTTTCTTAATCGCTTTAATCATTTTTCGTTCTAAAATGCCATCACCATAAAAATGTAATTCAAATGTAGCTTTTTTCTGCTTTAGAATTTCTGCAACTTTTATCGCTTTAAGCGGCTTTTTTTGATTAACAAACCGAGATAAAAAAATAATTTTTTTAGTTTCAGAAACAGGTTGAAGTTTGGCCTCAAGCCTAGAGGGATTATAAACATAAGTTGCTTTTTTTTGAATTCTTTTTGGCATGCGCTTTAAAGTACTTTCTGTCAGGAATAGCCACTTATCTGGTTTGCGACACATCAGTAAACCAAACCGGTGATAAAACTTACGGAAAAAGCGGTAATTAAAATGAAAATGAAAATAAACTTTTCTTTTTTTAGGCGCAAACATATAACTGTCCATCGCTGAAGCAATGATTAAGTCCTCTTCTGTAGTCATATCCTTTATCATACGTCGATAGCGATATTTTCCAAAAAGCCAGAAGAAAATAAGTTGGAAAATTGCGATGATGATTTTATCAAAACGGAATCTTTTTGCCTTCTCGGAAATATATTTATCAATATATATATACTTATGCGCTACTTTAAGATTAAGCAATTTTATTCTTGAATCGATTTCGACAATTGGCTTTTCAAAATCTGCAATCACAATTAAAGTGATATCATAGAATTCTATCAATTTATTAGCTAAATTGATTGTGACGATTTCTGCTCCACCAACTTTATGAACCTGCTGGATAACCCAAAAGATTCGCTTTCGCATAATTTTAGCCTTCTTTCATCAAATAAACAACAATATATAATATCATATTTTAAGTTATTTAACAAGAATAAAACGTTTTTGCGGATAATTTCCCTATTTTTCTTGCGCATATCCTTATTATTTGATAATATATAATAAACTATTAAAGAAAAGTGAGGTTTAACATGAAAATAAATAAACCAGAAAAATTAAAAAAAGGCGATAAAATCGGCCTTATTTGTCCTTCTTTTTGTACGGACCAAAATAAGATTTCCACCACTGTTTCCTTATTAGAGGAATTAGGCTTTGAAGTTAAGGTTGGAAAATCAGTCTATGCTAAAAATGATTATCTCGCTGGAAGTGATAAACTAAGAAAAAACGATCTTGAAGAAATGTTTTCTGACGATTCAGTAAAAGCTATTATTTGTCAACAAGGTGGTTATGGTGCGACAAGGCTTTTAGATATTATTGATTATGAAATTATTAAAAACAACCCTAAATTCTTTTTAGGCTATTCTGATATTACAGCTTTGAATAATGCTTTTTATCAGTTATGCGGCTTGCCGAGTTATCAAGGAAAAATTGGCGCTCAACTTCCGGCCGTTAGAAAAGACTCATTCTCCTATGAGAACTTTTTAGAAGCGCTTTTTTCCAATACTAAGAATCAAGTATTAAAAAATCCTACAACTCATCAAGCCTATGCAGTTACTGAAGGCATTGCGGAAGGTATTTTAGTAGGTGGCAACCTTTCTTTGATTTATACTTTAATGGGCACGCCTTATGATATTGATTTTAAAGATAAGATTATCATCCTTGAAGACGTTGGCGAAAAACCTTATGCAATAGATAGAATGCTTCAGAGTCTGAAACTAAGCGGAAAACTTAAAGAGGCCGAAGGTTTTATTGTTGGACAGTTCACAGATTGTGAACCAACAAATAATAATCAAGACGAACAAATCCGCGATGTGCCTTTTTTAATTAAGGAGTTCTTAGGGGGTTTAAATGTTCCAGTTTTAGCTAATTTCTGTAACGGTCATGATATGCCTTATATTAATCTGCCAATCGGTCTGAAAGTCAGATTAGATGCCTCAAATCACAATATTACAATTTTAGAAGATTTTTATAAATAATTCTAAAGAAAGACTGTATCTTTTAGTTTAAATAAAACTAGAAAATGCAGTCTTTCTTAATTTAAAAATGCGTTACACATACAGGTTTCTCATCAAGCGAAAAAGCACGGCTTAATTCTTCTAATTTCTCTGCTTTTGAGATTTGTGCTTTACCATATTTAATTAGCTTTTTCAGATTTGCACAGCCCATAATTAATGATGAGAATTCCGCAATATCAATATTAATTTCTACATCTGCAGAATCATCAATCATCCTAGCCTTTCCATTTTTAAACTCTATAAAGAATGGTTTGTTATTGTCTTTTACAAAACTATCTTTAATATTAAATTGAACTTTCATATTTAGATTACCAAAACTGCAATCTTGAATATCTAAAAAGAAGGCCTTTACATCACAAATACGATACATTATTCCAAGACCTGTCTGGCAACATTCCTGATAAACAGAAAATAATATACGGTCAGTATGATTGCGTGGATCAGAAAGCGTATTGATAAATCCTTCGTCTTGGGTATTAATAATCACATAACGAACCTGATCAGCCTGGCTTTTTACAAAAGTCATCAATTCTAGAAATACTTCTGGGCTATCAAAAAACATTTCACTTATATATAAATCATTTACCAAAAACGATTCATCACTGCCTTTTTTGAAGTTACAAACAAGATAACCTTTAACTTTTGCCTTGTTTTTATAAGCAAAAACTTTAACGGCTGGACTTTTTAAGCGATTAGCAAATTCTGCTTCCGCTTTATTAATCAGACCATGAGTAGTTTTTACTTTATAATTATAATAATCCGTCAGGCTTTTTGCATCTTTTTCAGTCAAACGAACGATATTTGCCTTAGAATTACCACTTGGCAGATCATTAGGACGCAGCTTGAATTGTTGTAATAAAGTCCCAAAACCATAGCCCATTTTATAGTAAAAGGCCGAATTAAAAGGATATAGTAAGGCAATATTTCGACCATTCTTTCTTAAGTCCTCGATAAAATTCTCCATCATCGCAAAACAAATTTTTTCTTTCTTCCTAGTCAGATCAACCGCAACCGAACCAATACCGCCAGCTTTAATCATCGATTGCCGGAAATTCATTTCAAAATCCCAGACATTAAAACCTCCGACTAAATTATCACCATTATAGGCACCGATATATTTTAAATAAGCTAGTTTGTTATCTTCAATTAATTTCTTTGTGCATTGCTCAATTGTCGTATTATAACCAATAGCTGGGTAAGCATTTAATAAAAGTGCTGCTATACCCTCTAGTTTTTCTTCTGTAATTAATTTGAATTTATACATGAAACTACCTGCCTTTACATTAAAAATTATAACAAAAAAGCTATTGATAATCAATAGACTTTTAGTTTATGTAAGCCAATTAGCCAAACTATATAAAATAATTCCTAATAAAGCTGATATCAGAATCAAAAGGACTGGCTGTTTAATTTTTTTAAAACGTGATAATATTAAGTTAACAATTATAATAATCAAGATTATCCAATCGATTTCCCTATTACCTGCCTCTTCTGGAAATAACGCCTGATAAGAAATTGAAATCGCTACTGCGAAAATCAATCCCACAACAACTGCCTTAATTCCGGTTAATGCAAATTTAAAATATTGATTTTTTAAGAACTTATCAATAAATATCGAAATAATCATTATAATTATTACTGTCGGCGCTACAACCCCTAAAACCGCTGTTATTGCCCCAAGCACCCCTGCTTGTTCCATGCCAACAAATGTCGCAATATTAATCGCAAAAGGGCCAGGCGTTGATTCACTAATCGCAAAATAAACTAGCAATTGTGCTTCTGTAATCCAACCTTGACTAATAACATCTTGCCGGATCATCGGAATCATCGCATAACCGCCACCAATTGTAAAAAGACCAATTCTGAAAAAAGTTAAAAAAAGCTCTAGGTAGATCATATTTCATCCACCTGCTTTCTAAAAAGTTTCGCCATTATCAAAAAATAAAAAATCGCTAAAATAGCGCCCACAAAAATTAATAAAAAAGCTGGTACAGCTGTTAAGAACAAAGAAATTAAAAAAGTTGCCCCTAACATAAAAAGAAAAAAGATGCCTTTATGGCAATGCTTAAATAATTTAAGACCGGCGTTAAAAATTAAAACACCGATACATCCCTTGATACCTTTAAATGCTAAACGTACAAATTCATTTTCCAAAAATCGCTCGATAAAAAAGCTAATCGCAATAATAATAATTAAAGAAGGCAAAACTATTCCTAAAGTAGCGATAATCCCTCCTAGGACACCTTTTCTTTTACGACCAACAAAAGCGGCCATCGAAACCGCAATCGCGCCTGGAGTCGATTCACTGACCGCAATCATATTCAAAAACTCTGTTTCATCAAGCCATCTGTGCTTTTCTACAACTTCTCTTTCGATAATCGGTAACATTGCATAACCGCCACCAAAAGTTACTAAACCAATCTTAAAAAAGGTAGTAAATAATTTAAGGTTTTCATTCATCTTTTGTGCCTATGATTTTCTTTTTATGGGCGATATCCTTTTACGTAATTAACCGGGAAACTGAAAAGAAATCCGCTATTTGGTTCGTCAAGATCACCAACAATATCTTCAATCACATCAATTAAAATCTCCATCTTGTCATCGTCCAGAACAAAAAGCAAAGTCTTATTCTCTTTTAATTCCGGATTCAATAACGCCTTTAACGTTCCATAAATCTGCGTTTCATCTTGTTTAGTTAATTCGTGACCCATTCCATTACTATTAAAGATAGTTCCGCCACTAATTCCTCGTTTGTTCAACTCATTTAATAATGGTTTCAATAAACCAGCATTAGGCAAAACAAAAAATACCGCTCTCAAGAAAATCACTCTCCTATAATATTATAAAACTTATCTTCTAAAATTGCAACAATTTAAAAGAGAAAAAACACTTTTAAGTGTTCTCTTCATACTTTCTTTAAAATTCCTTCTGATTGAGTCCAAAACGATTGATCAAAATCCAGAAAAGACATTTGAACATATTTTGAGCGAGACTGGCAAGGTGCAAAAGTCAAACGATGAATCGGAGTTACTCCATGAGTTTGAAGTTCCTGTAAATGCTCACTCGTTCCGTAACCTTTATGTTTAGAAAATTGAAAGCCAGGATATAGAATTTCCATTTCAGCCATATAGCGATCACGCGTTACTTTAGCAACAATCGCCGCTGCCATAATTGAAACAGATTTTATGTCACCTCTAACTATTGGTGAAGATTCACAATGAAAGTTATAAATTGGCATAGCATCGACTAAAACATGGTCAGGCTTTTTCTCAAACTGACTTATTACTTGTTTCATTGATGTTATTGTTGCTTGATAAACATTGGATTTATCAATTTCCGCAGCCGAAATAAAAACCGTTTGTACTTCAATCGCATCTTTAATGATTCGTTCATAAAGTTCTTCTCTTAGTTTTGCAGATATCTTTTTAGAGTCATCAATAAATTCAATTTTATAGTTTTTCGGCAAAATTACAGCTGCTGTAACAATCGGACCTGCTAAGCAACCTCTGCCTGCCTCATCAACACCAGCGATTAAGCGACAACCTTCCTGATAAAAAAACTTTTCATAACGATAGATGTAAATGAAATTTCTATATGACTTTCTTTTGGGTATGGTCATCTGCTCTGTCAAAAGTGATACCTCCTAATTTCTTACTGCGTAAATCTTTTAGAAAAAGGCGATTAATTCTTTCATAATCTATTTCCTGTTTTAAATAACAGCCCCTTGATTTAGCAATCTGCGCATAGATAGTTTCCAAATCATTAATATCATAATCAGCTAGTTTGTAATACTCTTTAAATAATCTTCGATAGTATTTATCTACAAAGGCAAAACCATAACCACAAACATCATCTAATGGCAATATATCATCATCAATTGAACCAATAAGTGCTAAATGCATAGCCATCGTTTCATTATCAAATTTAGGCCATAAAACACCTGGTGTATCGTAAAGATAAAAATCTTCCGATGCTTTAATCCAAACCGTATCTCTAGTTAATCCTGGCATATTTCCGGTAGCGCAGCTTTTCTTTCTTGCTAAATTATTAATCAATGTAGATTTACCGACATTAGGAATGCCGACAATCATCGCTCTGATCGTTTGATTAATCGTTCTCGTACCTTTGATATAATTAATACGATTGACTTCTGTCTTGACGGTATTCTTAATAAGAATCATATTTTTATCTTTGATGGCATCAACTTCTAAAACCTTTTTAAGTTGACCATGAAAAATTCTTGACCATTTGTAAGTTTCTTTTGAGTCAGCTAAAAGCGCTTTATTCATTAAAATTATATGTGCCTTATCGCCAATAATATTCTGAATCTCTGGATTTCGACTGGAAAAAGGAGCTCTGGCGTCGACAATTTCAATAACGGCGTCACAAAGCTTAACTTCAGTAGCTAATTCCCTTAATGTCTTTGGCATGTGGCCAGGAAACCATTGAATCTGTTTCATAAGTAATACCAGGCGGCCAAAGCCTCCAACCTTTCAAAATATTTTGTTAGAAAAAACCTAATTGCGATAAAGGCCAGAAGCGAAGCCTAACGCGTCCCATAATATGTTCTTCACTAATTAAACCCAACGTTCTAGAATCAACTGAATTAGAACGATTATCACCTAAAACCAGAAAATAACCTGTTGGAATTTTACCGTTTTCTAATTGGTCAAGCACTCGTTGTGACATGCTAGTTACTCCATCAATAACAATATCGTTAATAATGAGTTCTCTAGAGTCAAACACAATAGTATCACCAGGAATACCAATAATCCTTTTAATGAAATAAGGCTCATTAACTGAATTAACATAAGATGATGCGTTAATTACTACTACATTTTCTCGTTGAAAGTTTCTGGTTAAATGATAAATTATTACCCGATCACTATCTCTAAATGTTGGCTGCATCGAGACACCTCTGACATTAGCTGGCGTTAATACAAAAAACATTACTAAATAGAAACAAGAAATAATATTTATTGTAAAACCAAGATAATCAACTACTCTAAAAATAGCTCTGAAAATCTTTAATTTTTCACTTTCTTCTTTAAATTCGATTATTGTATTAACTCTTCCTAAATAAAGAAGTAAAATTATAAAGAAAACTAATAAGATACCAAGAATAATAAAGTAAACTGGAATCGAATCAAAAAGTTCAATAATCCGATTATGAAAAATCAAGCTAATTAATATTATCAGTAAATTAAGTGTAAGTGTAAAAATCAACTTTTTTCTGATTAGGCGTTGATAGTCTCCTATAGAACGCCTTCTTTTATCTAAATCTTTCATCTAGTTCATCCATAGTTACTAAAACTTCCCGTCCTTTGCCGCCTTGGCTCTTGGAAACAATTCCCATTGCTTCAAGCATTTCAATAATCTTTTGGCCCCGGTTAAAACCAATTCCAAATGCCTTTTGAATACCATTGATTGAGACAGATTCATTTTCAATAGCGTGACGCGCAACTTCATATAATAGTTCATCATCCGTAGAAATCTGAGCTACTTTATTGACTAATACATCGTGCTGGAATAAATAATCAGGATTATTTCTTTCACGAATAAAGTCGGTAACGGCGTCTATTTCTTTTTCACTTAGGTATGCTCCTTGAACTCTGGTAACAAATTCCGCATCTTTAATAAGCATGTCTCCTCTTCCTAAGAGGCTTTCAGCACCTGGAGCATCAAGAATTGTTTGCGAGTCTGTATGAGAAATTACTCTAAAAGAAATTCGTGTCGGAATATTAACTTTAATCGTTCCTTTAATAACATCTGTAGTCGGACGCTGTGTCGCAACTATCAAATGGATGCCGGCAGCTCTTGCTTTTTGAGTTATACGTTGAATGGCATCTTCAACATCTTGTCCAGCAACAAGCATCAAATCAGCTAACTCATCGATTACAATAACGATATAAGGCATTTTTTGATATTGTGGATTTCCAAGGATTTTTTCATTGAAGCTATTGATTTCCTTACAGCGCATTTCCATAAACAGGCCATAACGTCTTTCCATTTCTTCAACTGCCCATTTAAGACCAACTGAAGCCATTTTTGCATCAGTAATAACAGGCGTCACCAAATGCGGTAAATCATTGTAAGGTGTTAATTCAACAAATTTCGGATCAATTAGCATTAACTTTAAATCAGAAGGCCGATTTCTTAAAAGCAAAGAAATCAAAATTGTATTGATGCAGACACTCTTACCGCTACCTGTAGATCCAGCAACCATTGCGTGTGGCATTTTACCAATATCAAGATAAATATTCTTACCATCAATATCTAATCCCATCGCAACTTTCAGATTGCTGTTGTTATAACGAAATTCTTCCGAGTCTACAATATTTCCAAAATAGACCATATCTGCTTTCGCATTTGGCACTTCTAGTCCAACATTAGGCTTACCAGGAATCGGAGCATGAATCCTTAATGTTTTTGCGGCTAAGCGCATCTTAAGATTATCTTCAATGTTTAGGACTTTTCTAACATTAACTCCAGCTTCTAATTTTACTTCATAACGAGTAACTGTTGGTCCCTTAGTAAAATTAACAACTTTACCAACAATTTCAAACTCTGTTAAAGTATTGTTTATGATCTCGATTTGCTCATCAATCCAAGCTGTAGACTCAACACTTTCTATACTTTTCTTTTCCAGTAAGAAAAGTGGTGGAAATTCGTAGTCTTCATAAGAAGTAATTAAAGGCGCCGCAGGTTTTTCCTTTGGTTCTGCTCGTTTTTGAGCTTTTGGCTCCGAAACAGAAAACTCCTCTGTTTCCTCAACGATTTGAAAAACTGGTTCGATTACTTTCTTTTTAGGTTCAACTACAACTTCTTCTTCAACTTCAAAAGTATCACTAGCTACTAAATCTTCAAAGCTATACGATGGTTTATCTTCAAAGACTAAATCAGGAAGTTCAATTTCCGGCTCTTTTTCGACTCGTAATGCTTTATCTTCCATTTCATAAATCGGCTTAGCCGGTTTGGCAACTTCGCTAGCAAGACCAAAAGGGACAACTAGGTCTTTTTTTACCTTTTTGTTTTTCTCTTCATTAATAATTACTGCATCTTTACCGAAAATTTCTTTCCGAGATTTATTACTAATAAAGTCGAATTCATGATATTTGGTGCCGTATTCGCGAATTAAATCTGCTTCTGAAAGCTGTTTATCTTTTTCATCACGAATAAAATCATAACCTTTTTTAGGTTCGATAAGGCCACTTGAAGTTGTTTGTTGCGTATCATCTTTGACTCTTTGACCCCAAATCGGTGAAGAAAAGTGATCAGGATTAAACTCTTGGGTTCTATTTAATTTATCTGTAAAATCCTCTTTAATAACCGGAACCTTAAAGTCTTCATAAGTTTCTTCAACAACAACAGGTGCCTTTTTATTTTTTTTGAACATTCCAAACATTTTTTTACCTCTATTTTTTGAATTTACGGTCAATAAGTTTTTGAAAGGCATTTTTTTCCAAAACCTTGGATCCTTGCTTTTCATGACAATCTATTTTTGCAACATCAGTCGCATGATGGATTTCCGTATCGTTTTTCTGTTTTTGCTTGATTTTTTTAGCTTTTTTCCGAGACAGGTCATCAGGCATAAAATTATCGGCATCTTTTGCAATTTCATCAAGATCATCTTTAATTTCATTAACAAGATCCTCAATACCAGCGTCTATCTCATGCTCAACCTTAAATACATTTTTACTGTATATCTTATAAGTTTCTTCTCCGACAATCGTAATAACTGCCAAACAAATCTTTCGGATAACTAAATCGTAAGTTTTGTTGACAACAAGTTTACGACCCCAGTAAAAAGGATTAAAAAGATTAAGAACTGTCAAAGTTGTTTTTGCGAATGTTTTAACCTTATATTTTTCCGATAGCTGCATAACCGTACTTTCATCAATTGCCTTTTTAGTGTTACTAAAACGCATTAAAGTTGCAATAGTCCGTTTCCGAAGCATTCTTAAACCTCTTTTATCTAAAACGTCATCAACCCGATTAGAAATATAAACCAAAAGCATAATGCTTTCGTCAATTGATAATTCATAAAGGGGATATTTGCTTTTAGGATAAAAGTGGCTAGCAATAGTTTTCGCTAATTCTTTGGAAATATTAGCCATATGACCAAAGTTGCTAGTTTCGCCTTGAACAACACGATCCTTAAACTTCTCTTGAGCATTAACTATAGCCGCAAGAACTTCAGATTCCGAAAGTTCAGAACCTTTAGCTTTGTTGATATGTCCTTTTTTCCGCAGATAACGAACTATATTATAAAGATAAAGTAAAAACGCAAGCATAAATCCAAAAACAAGACCAAAGGCAAAAACTACTACTTCGCCTAGGCCAATCTCAAATGGTAGAGAAAACAAATACATTTTATCACCGCATATATATTATATAATAATATTGCCGATTTTAAAATAGTTTTGTTTTATTTGTTTGATTATTCATTTCTTTCAGAATATGCAATATATTCTTGTATTTTAAATTAATTTGTATTATAATATACTAGATGAAAACATTTTTTATCTAACACTCCGGGATTAAAGATTATTCCTTAACCCCAGAATGATAGGAAGAAGTATACTATTAACACATGTAAAATATATTATTTTATCATACAGCCTGAAGTTTGCGGGTTTTATTCTGTTGGCTTATCAGGCTTTGAATCTTTTCTGATGTCATTAATTACCCGCATATCGACATCTTTTTGATTAATTAGGAATTCTTCGCCAGCCTCATTACTATATTCCTTTTTATTCGATGTATTTCGCATTCCATTCTTTTTCAAAATTTATCACCTGTAAATTATATTCCAAAAATCATAATAATAAAACTTAGGAAGGATTAATTATGAAGTATAAACAGAAATTTAGCACTGTTTTAAAAGATGTACTTGCTGAAAGAATCAAAAAGGAAAGAGAGCTACGTAATTTCACTCAGGAAAAGCTGACAAGTGGTATTTGTTCGCAGTCACAATTATCAAGACTTGAGCAGGGAATAGATATTCCAAATACCATTTCTTTAATTGGAATCTGCGATAAACTAGATATCAGTCTTAAATATCTGATTGACGAAAATCAAACTGACTGGGATCGGGTTCTCGCTGATTTTGAAAACAAAGCTGAAGAATATATAGCTTTTAAAAATTTAAAGGAACTAGAAAACTTAATTGCCAGACACGACTTCTTCCGCGATAGCGAAGATCTAGATATCGTTCACAAACAATATTACCGCTATACTTTAGGTGCGTATTACGTTTTACGCTATGAAATCTTAACTCCCGAAGAGAAAGCTGGTTCCCAAGGCGCCTTTTACTTAGCACAGGCGGAAATAATTCTTGTCGATGCAATTGATTTCTGCAACTATAAAACTGCTTTTGTTATTTCTTTAAAGTTAAAAATTTTTAACTATCTTGGTGTAATATATTACTGGTCCAATATGTCCCAACAGGCCTTAAAATTTTACAAAACTATTGAAAAGGATTTGCATCTTCTCGATACATTAAAATATGCACGAATTTTAGCAACATATTATTACTATATGGCTTGGTGTTATAAAAGCACTAACGCAAACAAACATTTAACTTATTTAGAGGATGGCATTAAACTTTGTCTACGTACAAGATGCGTTCATACCCTTGATGCATTATACTATTCAAAATTCTGCACTTATTTAAATAAAGACGGGAAACCTAGTTCTGAAAAATATTCAGAAGCAATTTCCACCTTAGATAAGGCTATGGCAATTGCGGAATTATTCGATAATCAAAACTTTTTATCTTTTCTTAAAGAAGTTAAAAATCAGCTTTAAATAGTCAAATAACTCAGAAACCACCTGGTTTTGGAAAATACTTATTAGGCTTTTTCATTTTAGCACCTCCTATAATTTTCAAGAAGTTATAAAGCAAATTTTAAAACTAGGGCTCTCGCCTTAGTTCTTTTTTATACAACCCAAATGTCACCAGGCTTTGGAAAATATTTATTTGGTTTTCTCACTTTGCCACCTCCTGTTCGTATATCAAATTTTTCGTCTATTAGCTGGTTTTTTAATCTGAGGCCCAGCCCTTTTCCTGCTCAAAAAGTTTTAAGACACCACCATTATATAGATTTGAGTTATGCATGTCCGCATAACTTTGAAAATAGCTAAAATAATTTTTCTGGCAAAGCGATAAAAAAGCGTATCTAAAGCACATTTTATGCTAAAAACGCTTTCTTTTTGAGTTGTTTTTAATAGCTTTTAAGTCTAAATCAGCGAAATATTTGAAACGAAATGAAAGCGCAACTCATTTTTAATTTGCTACTTCAAAAAAGTTCGCAAAAAGTCTTATAGAATATAGCTAAAATCGAAAAAAATCTTTATGCATATCCGCATATTAAACTCAAAAACTTAAGACGCAGACAAGACAAATTTCATCATTTTTTTCGTTTTTCGCAAAAAAAGTCGAATATTTTCTGTTTTTGTCAGATAAAAAAAGTTGTCCCAGATTTAAAAATTTGAGACAACTCTATTTTTCTTATTAAATTTTTTTAAGACTAAATCATTATTGCTTCTAAATAAACAATCCGACAAAGGCGATGATTATCAGAATAACTCCGCTCAACCATGATAAATCTAAAGATATCTTCTTTGCTAGTCTATTGCCTAAGAAACAACCGAAAATAACTAAAATAATATCGGTGAAAAGCGAAAGACCAACAATTAAGAAAGCATTAGCTATAGTTATACCAATCCCAATTCCAAAACCAACGCTTAACCCATCAAGACCTAGGGCAATTGCCAACGGAGCAGCTTCCTTTGGCGCTAACTCTTTTGAATCGTCAGAATCCGCTTCAACAGGGTCTGCATAAACTTTAAGCAAAAATTGTAAATTGAAGAAAGTAAATTTAACTTCCTTATTAACACCATTGCGTTTTCTGATTATTTTTTTGATTGTACTATCAAAAATCTTAAAAACTCCCAGTGAAAATAAAATCGCAAAAGAAATCCAACCAGCTATACTATCTGTTAAAAAGTTGCCAAGTAAAGCTCCAAAAAATAAACCTACAGAAAGTAATGCTGTACATACCAAATTAATAATCATTACAGACTTAAAAGGGATTTTTACTTTACTCGTTCCATAGCCAAAGCTACAAGCAAAAGCGTCTATGCCTACTGCTAAAACTAAAACCCAGGCTTGAAACACTAAAATTACTATATTCATTTAACTCGTCCTATCTGTTCTTAAGAGAAAAATCTCCCCCTTTTAAAGTATTCTTTAAGAAGGCAAAAGGTTACACAGATTAACGAAGAAAAAAGCGAAATAGAAAAGAACCATAAAGGCAAAGTGTCTCTATGGTTCTAAATTTTTTTAGGCTGCTAAATTAGGCCCATCTTGCATAAACCTGCACATGATGTGTTGGCATATGCGTTGTTTGCATCGGCATAGTAAAGCTTAAATCATAATACCAGCCCAAGAAGTTATATCCCGGACGATATGGTATATAATCTGTAATTAAAGTTCCTTCTAAAAGCAAATACTGAGTAAATTCTAATCCCGATATCGAATCAACAGTCATTGCTGAAGTCGTCGGTCTATATAATACAACTTCATTTTCATCAGTAATTATGATAATATGACGTCTGCTCCAAGTCATTTGCGCAATATTAATTCCATCAAAAATATCAATTTCCCGGAAAGTCAAGGATTCATGGCCAGGCTGTCCCCACAAAATTCCAATTTGTCTGCCCGCAACGAAAGTCCGTCCAGATTCCATGACAAAGATTGCCCCGTGAGTAGTCCCTGAATCTAGCCCTAATGGCGCTGCTGATTTAATAGTTTCACCAGCTGGAAACGGTAATCGTCTCCATGTTTGCACTGCACCAACAAAACCTAAACCAAGCCAACCATTATTATTTGATCCAATTCCATAAGCGGCAGTTGTTGTTTGAATAATAACCCCTTGATTAGTAATAATCCAGATACCAGTTATTGTGCCAGTAAATGAAGAAGCTAAGTTTATACTGCCAGTAATATTTCCTATAGAACGAACTTGATTACAGTAAGTGACTACTACTGTCAAAGTTGTCATTGCTAATATATGACGTACTGGAAGTTCACTATATGCTAAAGCAATAGCACTAGTTCCCTGCGTATAAGTCCAAACTTGTGCGTTAGTACAAAGAAGATGCACATGTGAATTACCCGCAACTACCTGAACGACATCAATTGATAAGTTTGACCGAATAAATGGCTGCAGGATTCCGCCTTGAAATACAGAAACCCATAAATCATTTAATTCCGTTACTATCAAAACTCTATTTTGAGAAACTGCCAGACTTACTACTTCCTCAGAAAATGGTAACCCACGAATTAAATAGTTAGACGAGTTTGTGGTAGCAGCGTAAATCATTCGATTATCAGTAAGGAATGCTAAACTTAACGAATTTACTACGGCAGTACCTGTAAAAGAATCAATCATCAAAATATTATTTTCTAATCCGTACACGTAAGTCAATCTAAACAATGGCAACCAATTTGCTACAAGGGTGACATTATTCGGAATATTCCATATGCCAGTTTGTGGTACTTCTTCACTTCCGTTAAACCAACCATTAAATTGATGCTCTAATCTTGTCGGTGTTGGCAGAGTGTAACTTTGACCAAAAACAACATTTTGGGTCGCTGGATTTAAAGCATTTCCGCCATTTACGTTATATGTAATTGTATAAGTGTTCGCTGTCCATGCCGCAACTAAAGTTACATCGGGCGAAATATTCCACGAAGCTCCTGTTAATGGAACATTGGTAGCTCCATCACGCCAATTTGCGAATGTAAATCCTGTGCGCGTAGGTGTCGGTAAGGTAAATGGTTGCCCGAACGTGACCTCTTGTGTATTAGGTATTAATGCATCTCCGCCATTAACGTTAAATGTTATTGTATAAGTATTTGCTGTCCAGGTCGCTACTAGTGTAATATCATTAGGAATATCCCATGTGCCAGCTGTAAATGGATTGCCATTATGTAACCAACCATCAAATGTATGGCCAGTTCTTGTTGGTGTTGGTAATGTGAAACTCAATCCAAATGTAACATCTTGAGTACTTGGATTTAATGTGTTTCCGCCATTAACATCAAAAGTAATTGTATAGGTATTAGCCGTCCATGTCGCTACTATTGTGATATCATTAGGAATATTCCATGTGCCAGCTGTAAATGGATTGCCATTATGTAACCATCCATTAAATGTGTGACCAGTTCTTGTTGGTGTTGGCAATGTGAAGCTTAATCCAAATGTTACATCTTGTGTATTAGGTATTAATACATCGCCGCCTGCCACATCAAATGTAATTGTATAAGTATTCGCTGTCCATGTCGCTACTATTGTAATATCGTTTGCGATATTCCATGTTCCAGCTGTAAATGGATTGCCATTATGTAACCAACCATTAAATGTATGACCAGTTCTTGTCGGTGTTGGTAAAGTGAAGCTTTGTCCAAACGTTACTGTCTGATCAGATAGTGCATCGCCACCAGCTACGTCAAAGGTAATTGTATAAGTATTAGCTGTCCAAGACGCAACTAATGTTACATTGCTTGCGATACTCCATGTTCCTGTTAAAGAAATAAATTCTGTTCCATTATACCAGCCCGCAAACGTGAATCCTGTTCTTGTCGGTTCAGGCAATGTATAAGTTTGATCAAATGTCACATCTTGAGTACTTGGATTTAATGTGTTTCCGCCATTAACATCAAAAGTAATTGTATACGTGTTGGCTGTCCAAGTCGCTACTATTGTAATATCATTAGGAATATCCCATGTTCCAGCTGTGAATGGATTTCCATTATGTAACCAACTGTTAAATGTATGACCAGTTCTCGTCGGCGTTGGTAAAGTGAAGCTTTGCCCAAATGTTACTGTTTGTGTATTAGGTATTAATACATCGCCACC
>WRBM01000003.1 GCA_009784525.1 Erysipelotrichales bacterium
AATAGTTTTCTATTGATGTTTATGTTGTTTACTATATTTTTCATTATGAGGCCACCTTTCATTTATATTTCAATACACATTAAGACCTTCTCGTATAATAATGGCATTCAAGGTTGTATTTTCCGATATGTTTTCATTGCTGATCTCTAAGATTACGATGCCAAACGAGGGCGTTTCCGCAAAACCAACTTCAACAATAACTTCCAATTTTAATTCATCGCCACTTCTATTTAGTCGAATTTCATTGTATCTTATACCACTAGTTGAGAACCCAAAAGTAAATACAACTACAGCATTATTGATGAAAAATTGTTCGCCATATCTTTGATTTAGTTCTTCTAATTTTTCAGCTAAAGATTTCGAAATAATAGGTGAATAAAAATTCAATTCTTTCCAATCATTCGAGCAAGTCACTATTAGATTTTTTCTTCCACCGATTCCTCCATTACCCCAATCTTGTAAGGCTATTGTAAAATCAACTCTCGATCCTCTGCATCCTATTAATGTTCCAACCGAAAAAACCATCAATATGATGCATAAAAATAAACCTCTTATTGTTCCGATATTTTTTTTATTCATCTAAACTCAATCCCCTTTTTTGAATTCGTTAGTTATTGTTATTATACAAAGCCACTTTAAATTCTAGTTTGACTTAATTATTTGCTGCACTATTACAAAATGGTGTGCAGCAAAAAAGGATTATTGCCAATATAATGAAAAAGAGCGTTGCAATCAATCATACTATTTTTTTATTTATGATGCCTCTTTACTTTCTTATTAATAAATTATGCTTAAATTTAGGCGAGATTTCCAGTAATTAGCACCATTTATGAAAGCTAGAGCTTATAATACATCCATTTTATTTTTTAATTACATTAAATATTTAAATTACTAAAATGATTATTACTTTTTAAAAATTATTTGTTAGTAATTTTTTTCAACTTTCTCAGTCGATTGTTTAAATATATATTTGAGATGAGTAACAATACAAGTCTCCACAGGACAATTAAAGATTTTATCTTAAATTAATGTCCTTGGACACAAGCAAGTATATTATAATGATTATAGCATACTATTGTATTCTTTTCAAGATGTTCTATTAGAATTATAAATCATTTTTATTTTTAATTTATTTCTTAAATAACGGTTTAGCCGCACTTTATAAATAAAAAAACTACCTTGTTTTTTATCAAAGTAGCTTTATTTTTGTTTTCTTGATTTTATCTTGTTTTGCATATATTTTATATATTTCAAGCATTTATTTTTCTAAAGGTCAAATTCAAACTCTAATTTCATACCTTGGCGAAGATTAACCGCTTTAACCGCAGATTTCGAATTCCATAAATATTCGCCAGGATTCAACTCTAAAGAATACTCTTCTAAATTGACATCCCTAACAACAAACAATCCTTCAGATGCTTGTAAAATGACGTTTTTGTTGCCTTTTTCTTGATTAGTTAAGGTTATTTTTTCCTTTCCGACATTCTGATATAACAAACCATAAGAATCATCACTTTCTAAATTCTGCTCAATCGCCATATCTTGTACTAACGGAATATAAGTTCCTTCTCCAAAACTATAATTCTTTTTATCAACAGTCAAGTTAGCTGCTCTAAAATTTATTTTCATATTTACATTTTCCTTTCGCTTTTTAATAGTGTACCAAAATTCTAGCATGTTATTAATATTTTTGTCAATAAAAGACCTACGTCAATTAGATACTTATTTCGTCAACATATTTATTTTACTTGTATATCTAGGCAAATTATGATAAAATAAAATAAGTTACCTGAGACAATTTGTTTCGGAAGGAAAGGGTTTGGGTTATTATAATGCTAATTACAAGATAATTTTTAGGCCTAAAAAAATATAAAAGAAAAGAGAAAATTATTTATGGAAAAAGCATTATTAGTCTTCCTTGACAGTGAAGACCCTTTTTTACCGATCAATTATCAGATCGAAGAATTAAAGAATCTGGCCGAGGCCTCTTTAATTAGTGTTGTGGATATTATAATCCAGAAAAAATCAAAACCAACGCCAAATTTTTTAATTGGTCGTGGAAAAGTCGAAGAAATAAAAAATAATATTAGCGAACAGGAAATTGAAATAGTCATTTTTAATGATGAATTAAGTCCTGCCCAAATCAAAAATCTAGAGCGTGAACTTGATGTGAAAATTATCGATCGCAGTGTTCTTATTCTGGACATTTTCGCTAAAAGAGCGCAAACAAAAGAGGCAATGCTCGAGATTGAGCTAGCCCAGTTGCGTTATTTCCTACCAAGATTAGTCGGTCTTACAAATTCACTTTCCAGACAAGGTGGAACCAGTGGTTCTTTTAGCGCTAAAGGACCTGGTGAGAAAAAACTGGAATTAGATCGAAGACGGATTTACAATCAAATAAATCGTTTAGAAAAAGAACTTGCTAAAGTTCATAACGAAAAGAAAGCCAGTGCTAAAAGACGAAATAAAAGTTCTACACCAATCGTTGGTTTAGTTGGTTATACTAATGCCGGCAAAAGTGCTACTATGAATAATCTGATTAAACGTTCTTCAAGTCCTAAAACCGAAGTTTTAGAAAAAGATATGTTATTTGCGACTCTAGGAACTAATACTAGAAGAATAAAAATGTCTGGATTTAAAGAGTTTATTTTAATTGATACTGTAGGATTTGTCTCCAAACTACCACATCACCTTGTTAATTCCTTTAAATCAACTTTAGAATCAATTAACGATTGTGATCTTCTTATTCATGTTGTTGATAGCTCTAATCCATTTTATGAGAAACAAATAGAAGTGACTAATACTGTATTAGATGAACTAAAAACCGTTAATGTTCCAACTCTTTATGCATTTAGCAAATCAGATGTTAGTAATAAAGAATTTTTTATGCCAGATTTAGAAAATACTATTCTTTTCTCTAACAAGACATTAGCTAACTTTGAAAGTTTAGAAAAAATGATCGTTAGCTTGTTAAGCGAAGGTTATATTGAAACTGACCTTTATATTCCTCATTCTGAAGGAAAGATTATTAGCTTTATTGAAAGCAATACCATTATATTAGCTAAAATAATTACTGAAAATTCCATCTATTATCGAATCAGAGTAACAGAAATTGATTTTAATCGCTATTTAAAAAACTTTAGGGAGTTGATTTAATGTGTATTTTCTGTAAAATTATAAATAAAGAAATTCCCGCCCATATTTTACATGAAGATGAAAATTTTATTGTAATACTTGATATTATGCAAGCGACTAAAGGTCATACCTTAATTATCCCTAAAAAACATTCAGAAAATATTTTCAACCTTGAGCAAACTACTATTTCAAATATTTTTCCGCTTGTGCAAAAAATTGCGATAAGGCTTAAAGAACGTTTGAGCTTAGAAGGTCTTAACATTATAAATAATAATGGAAAAATAGCTGGACAAACGGTAATGCATTATCATATTCATTTGATACCTCGTTATGTAAATGATAATCTTGTAATAACTTTTGATAAAACTGAACAAAACTTTGCGGAATTAGTAAAAATTTTAAAGTAAAACGATTTTTTAGATTCATACAAAACAAAAAGGGACGCAAATCCCCTTTTTTATTAATTGTTAAATTTAGCGTAGACAGTTATCTCAGAGTTTACTTCACTGACTGGATTCTTAAAATCTTTATCCAGAAACCAACCAATAAAATCAAACCCTGGCTTATTTACTGTTTTTGGTAATATTATCTTAGTTCCTTCTGGCGCTGAATATGTTGCTTCAGCAAATAAAACACCTGGTATATTATCTAAAGCGTCTTTTACTCTTGGCGAAGTGAACCATTTGTATTTTAATTGGAGCGTATCAGCTGTAAAAAAGAAAAATTTCACTGTATCAACTAAAGAGGCCCAAGGTGAATGAAAAAAATCATTACCATGGTTTTCTGGCGTAGTATAGCCTTCATCTGTTCGCCAGTATTCAAAAAATTTCATTTGAAAAGTAATAAAGTCTGTGAACATATCATTCTTAAGACAATAACCAATAAACGTATTTTCAGGCTGATTTTTTAACAATCCCCCTGTTTCTTTAGTTAAGTAATAGCTTTGAAAAGCATCACCTACTCCATATAAATCACTTTTTCCTGAAGCATGCCAATCCTTACAAAAATCTAGAAAAGATTTTAAATCAGTAATTCCATAACTTTTGAAATCAACATCCGTATTCTTTAACATAAAGCGATAAAACTCACCCATAAAATCAATATATAAGCCTTCTTTATTTAACCAGGCGTCTTTACCAATATTATAATTAACAAAATAATATTTCATCTTTTTTCTCCTTAATAAATTTTTTATTTAATATTATATAACTGACAGATAACTTTTCCTAAAGTAAATTCTTTGACAAGAACTGGCTTTGTCTTCAGTTTAGCTAATTCTTCAATTTTTATATCTATCAATAACATTTTATCTGGCTTTACTTTACCTTGTTCGCCAGAAACAATTGATTCACTGTCAAAATTAAAAATTAGATTTCTTCTATCGCCAACTAAACGGCGAACATAATTATACTTTGAGTCATCTTTAGCATAAACCACTAGATTATTGAAATCCGCAACATTTATTTTAAGAATTTGATTAATCTGTTCTTCTTCTGTCTTTTCTATCTCTTTTAAGTAACTGATTCTTTTATCAAATATTTTAGAGAAAGGAATTTCTTCACTTTCACTGGAATAACCTAAGATTGCGTCAATATTAACATTTTCTGCAGCTTTAAAAATTGAGATATCAACATTATCATAATCATTCTTCAGGTCTTTGATTAAATCTTTTATAACTTTTCGTTTTGAGCCATTATCTCTTTTAGTAACTGAACAGCCACAATTCATAGCTTTAATGCCCGCATTCTCACCAAATTTAATAATGTCCTCTTCACGAATTAAAAACATAGGTCTGATTAAAGTTAAATTCGGAAAGTTATCGGAAGGAAGTTTTGGAATCATAGTCTTAAAATTTCCAGCAAATAAGACATTAAGCATCGTAGTTTCTATTACATCATTAAAATGATGACCTAATGCCATTTTATTACAACCTAATTCTACAGCGGCATTATATAAAAAACCTCTCCGCATCCTTGCGCACATATAACAAGGATTTGCTTCATTGAGCAACATTGAAACATGAAAAATATTGGAATCCTTAATAACTAAAGGAATACCAAGGCGGGCGGCATTCTCTTCCAAAGCTTGTCTGTTTTCTTTTGAGAAGCCTGGATCCATTGTTAAAAATGAAGCTTTAAATGGTTTATTACCATGTTTAACTAATTCTTGAATCATTTTTGCTAATAAAAGCGAATCTTTTCCACCTGATATACATACCGCAACGTGATCATTTTCCTCAATCAATTCATAATCAATAACGGCTTTAATAAATCTTGACCATAAAGTCTTGCGATACTTTTTAATAATTGAGCGTTCAATTTCCTTTAATTCTAGCACTTCACATCACGTCCTTTGTATAATTTGTCAGAAGCACTTTTATGTCTTCAATAAAATCGGCTAATTGCTCGAAGCTATCTAATTTCGCCCCCGAAGCCAATGGATGACCACCACCCTGATATTTTTCTGCTAGTTTATTAATAATTGGTCCATTACTTCTTAAGCGAACTCTTATTTCATCTGGATATTCAATAATTAAGGCCCAAATCGGAAAGCCTTTAATACCACCAATAATATTAACCATTGCGGCTGCTTCCTCATCTGTTACCTGAAAATCTTTTATTGTCTGTTGGGTTACAGTCAAATAAATAAAACCTTCTTCAATAAATTTATAATTATTATAAAGATGAGCCTTGTATTGAAATTGGCTTAGCTTTTCTGTATTCAATAGATAATCAATCTTTTGGTTATCTAAGCCAAATTCTAACATTTCTCCTGCTAAAAGAAATGTTTTCTTTTTAACAGCGGCATAACGAAAGCGACCTGTGTCCGTAATCAATCCAACATACAAAGCTTGTGCACCTTCGAGATTAAGTTTTAGTCTTTTTTGATATTTATAATAAAATTCGGCAATAATCTCTGCGCAAGCAGCAGCATTCTCATCAACATAGTTTATTGTTCCGTAATTATCCACAGCCGGATGATGGTCAATTTTAACTATTTCCTGGCATAGTTCATATCTTGGCTCAGAAATTCTGCTTTTAAGAGCTGTATCAACCACAATAGCTAATGCTCCTTTAAAATCTTGATCAAAAAGTTTATCAATTTCTCCTAAAAAGTTAACATATTCACTTTTTTCACCAACAACAAAAACCTGTTTTTCAGGATAACTTTCTTTAATCAAATGCTTTAAGCCAATTTGCGATCCAAAGCAATCGCCATCTGGACGCTTATGACCAAAGATAATGATTTTATCATAACTTTCAATTTTTTTAAGAATTTTTTGCATGAAATTTCCTCGCTACTTCATTTAGGTCTTCTAACATCTGATGAACTTCTTCAATATTCTTTAAACTTGCTCCGCAAGCTTGTAAATGACCGCCACCACCATATTTCTTCGCAACATCAAGACTACTTACATCCCGGCTTCTGATTTCTGCCAAATAAACATCCTTAGCTTCATCAAAAGTAAAGTTGACCCAGATATTAATTCCTTCTATACCGCTCATAACATTAACCATACCACGACTAATCGTAAAAACATCAACATTAAATTTTTCAAATATGGTTTTATCATTTATAAGATAAGCAACATTATCTGCGGTTACAGAAAATTCATTCGCAAAATAACTCTTCATTTTCTTGCTTTCTAATGTTTCAAGATACATATTCTTATAAACAAGTTGCAAATTCGCTTTAGTTTTCAAAAGCTTAGTAACTAGATTAAAGGTTTTATGATTAACTCCAGGATACAAAAATCTTCCAGTATCACCGATAATTCCATAAAGAAAAGCTTCAGCGGCTTCTTTATTAATGGTAAGTTTTGCCTTTAAACAAAGGGATGCGACTAATTCAGCACAAGATGAATAATTATTGTCTATAATATATTCTTCTGTTAAGTCACTTTTATTTTGATGATGATCAATCACAATAATTTCTTTAGCTCTTTTATAACGTTCATCACTTACTAAATGACTAACCGCAACGTCTAAAACAATAATTAAGGACTTATCAAAAAGTGAATCTGCGATTTCATCCATTTCACCGATAAAAGAAAACTTATTAGTATCGCCTGTCACATAAATCTTTTTATCTGGAAAATTAGTGCTTAAAACTTCTTTCAGTCCAATCTGGCTGCCTAAGGCATCAAAGTCTGGTCTTAGATGTCTAAGTATTATAATATTCTCAAATTTTCCAACTTTTTCTTTTAAATTTATCATATCTTTTTCCTCAACTATATTTTACCATAAACAATCTTAATTTACGACATCAAGTTGATGCGCTTCAACAATTTCACTAAGATATAGCGCAAGTTCTTTAGTCCAGACTAGAGAGGCCAAGTGATGAAAATATATAATATTAATGCGTTTATAGCGATATTCCAACTTAAAAAGATTTGGATAATTATGAGAAATCTGAAAAAGTTTCTCCCCATTAAGTTGATCTGACATCGCTTGTGAGATAATTATTCTTAATTGTGTATTGCTTTTTTCAATGTTTTCAACTGTCAAAACTTTCGCAAAAAATTTAAATAGTTTTTCATACATATAATAAAGTAGCTCATCGTCAGCCTTACCAAATCGATCTTCAATTTCCATTTTAATATTTTCTAAGTCCGCAAACGATTTAATCTCATCTATTTTCCGATGCACTTCAATCTTTAACTCATCATAACCAACATATTTAAGTTCAACGGTTCTATTTCCTAAGGCTCCGCCGACTTCTTTTCTTGCTTCATCAGAGACCTTTTGATCTGGATTAAGAGCATCCTTCAATATTTTCATATATAAATCAATACCAACGCTATCGATAAAGCCGCTCTGTTCAGCACCTAATATATCACCAGCTCCTCTAATTGATAAATCACGCATCGCAATTTTAAAGCCGCTACCTAATTCTGTAAATTCTTTGATAGCTTCTAGCCGAAGTAAAGCTTTATCGGTAATCTGCTTATTTTTTGGAATCATTAGATAACAATAAGCAATCTTATCACTTCTGCCAACGCGCCCTCTAATCTGATAAAGTTGAGAAAGACCTAGAAGATGAGCTTCATGGATAATTATCGTATTTGTATTAGGAATATCGACACCTGTTTCAATAATCGTTGTACAAACTAAAACATCATATATTCCTTGTACAAAATCTTCAATTATATTTTCTAAATGGCTTTTACTCATTTGGCCATGCGCAAAACAAACACGCGCTTCTGGCACCATTTCTTTGATTCTTTCCGCCATTACAGAAATTGTATCGACATGATTAAAAAGATAAAAAACCTGCCCGCCTCTAGCAAGTTCTCTTTCGATTGCTTCACGGACAACCGCATCATTTCTTTCCATAACATAAGTCTGAATCGGATAACGATTTTTAGGTGGTGTATCTAAAAGTGATAAATCCTTAATCCCCACTAAAGACATTTGCAAAGTGCGTGGAATTGGTGTAGCTGTAAGAGTTATTGTATCAACATTAACCTTTATTTCTTTAATTCTTTCTTTATGTAAAACACCAAATCGTTGTTCTTCATCAATAACTAAAAGTCCTAAGTCTTTAAATACAATGTCTTTGGAAAGAATTCGATGTGTACCAATCGCAACATCCACTGATCCTTTTTTTAGACCTTCAAGAATCTTCTTTTCCTTAGCTCCTTCTGTATAACGACTAAGAAGCGCAACGGAACCACCAAATTCTTTAAATCGTTTTTCAAAAGTTTGGAAGTGTTGCCTGGCTAAAACGGTAGTTGGAGCCAGATAAGCTACTTGTTTATTGTTCATGACTGCTTTAAAGGCAGCACGCAAAGCAATTTCAGTTTTACCATATCCAACATCACCGCAAATTAACCGATCCATTGGCCGGCTAGTTTCCATATCTTTTTTCACTTCGGAAATTGTTTTTAACTGGTCTGCTGTTTCTTCATATTCAAAGTTATCTTCAAACTCTAATTGTTGGCTAGTATCAGAAGCAAACTGATAGCCTTTCGCTTCTTCCCTTTCAGCGTAAAGTTTAATTAACTTATTTGAGATATCCTTTACTTTCGCTTTAACCTTATCTTTTGTTTTCTCCCAAGTGCTTGAACCAATTTTAGATAATGGCGGATTTGCTCTTTCTGTACCTCCATAACGCATAATCTGATGAAATTGTTCTATTGGTACATAAAGTTTTGCGTCTCCATGATACTGAATATGTAAGTAATCTCGTTTTAAATTATCTAACTCCATAGTTATTAAACCAATATAGCGACCGATTCCGTAATCAATATGTACTAAAAGGTCACCAGGTTTTAAATCCTCATGGCTTTTAATTTTTTCTTCATTGTTAGTGGCTTTATAACGTAAGTTTTTCTTGCGATAACCTTTAAACAACGATTCTTCGTTATAAATAATAACTTTTTCCTTATTTAGCTCCAAAGCCGGATAATACTGATTAATCAGATTTATTTCCAAATCTTTAATTTCCGAAAGATTAAAAGGTAATTGTGCCTCACTAAGTAAATCTTTGATAATTTTAAAGTGATTAAGATTTACTAAAGAAAAAATAATTGTTTTTTTCTGATAGTCAGCTAATAGATTATTTTTTAATACTTTAAATTCTTCCGCATACTGATAGACGTGACGAATATCTAAACTAGTAAATTTTCCGGTAAGTGAAGTTAGTCCCTCTAGCAAAAAATATTTCTTTTTCTCAAGTAATCTGGCAAAGTCAAAAAAATATTCAAACTTAAATATTGAATATCCTTCTACCTCTTTAGCATACTGTTCTAAATCTGTGATAACCTTTTGATAATTTGCCTGATGTCTTTCATAATCAAAAAGAAAAATCTTTTCATATTCACAAAAATTAATAACTGAAGTTAAATCATTATCAAAAAAACCAATATAATGATCCATAGCATCAAAATCGCGCTCATCTTTTAACTTTTGCAAATCAGACTGATATTTTTCACTTTCCCGATTAGATAAATCATTATCATTTATATAACCTTCTATTTTTTTAATTCCATTGCTAAATTCTTCTTCGCTAAAAAACATTTCTGAAAATGGCCCAAAGGAAATATATGTTAGTTTATCTGTTGATTTTTGATTAGAAACCCTAAAGTTCCTGATGTCATCAAGGTTATCTCCAAAAAAATCAAGCCTAATCGGATAATCAGAACTAACTGGAAAAATATCAATAATACTGCCTCTTACCGCAAAATCACCAATTCGCTCAACATTTTGTTTTCTTTTATAACCTAACATTAAAATTTTACGTCCCAATGTCGCAAAGTCATAAGTATTATTGAGTTTAAATTCCAATTGATTAGCTTGCCATTTCTCTGGTTTTAGTTGTTTCTTGATTAAACCTGATAAATGAGTAATAATAAGCTTTTTCTTGGGCTTTAAAAGATTTTCTAATGTATTAATTCTTTCCAATTTAAATTCATTGCTTGCGACATACATTTGGGCTGTAATTAATTCATCAGCCGGATAAAATAAAACTTCGCCCGCTTCAAAAATATTACTTAAGGCATCATAAAATTTTGAAGCTAAAAAAAGTGTCGGCAAACTAACAAGAAAATTACCTTCTGCTTTAGCAAACAAGACACTTATTAAACTTATATAACCTTCTTCAGTCGCACCCTTTAAGCGAGCACTATTACTATTCTTGAATTCAGAAAATATTTCTTTATCTTTAAGATATTTATTTATTATCATTGTTCTATAAAATAAAATTATAAATAGCTAGAAAATGCAAGAGACTACCCATAATCACAAAAAAGTGCCAAATAAAATGGAAATATTTTTTACGTCTTGATAAAGCATAAAAAGCGACTCCGGCACTATACATTACCCCACCTAAAATAGTAAGTAAAACCAAAGTTCCTGATTCTCTGGCGATAATTGACATATAAAAAACTCCCGACCAGCCTAAAGCTAAAAATAAGACAACATGTAAAGGATGATACTTTTTCGGCCAGATACACTTGCAGGTAATGCCAATTAAAGTTAAAGACCATTGCACAACAAAAACAGAGACACCTAATGGGCCGCCCATCGCAATTAGTAAGAATGGTGTATATGTAGATGTAATCAAGAGGTAAATCGATGCATGGTCAAATCGTTTCCAAAGAGCCTTAACTTTTGTGTCTGGACGAAAACAATGATATAGACAACTATTAGCATAAACAAGCATTAAACCCATACCAAAAATAGCCATACTTACATACTCAACGGTACTTTCGGCTTTAATAAGCAAAAAGATTAAAGCCACAATTGCCAGAAAAAAAGCTACACCATGAGTTACAGCATTTCCGATTTCTTCACCTACAGTTTGATTTCTTTTTATTTTCAACCTCAACACCTCGCCTTAAAAGTATAACATTTTATATAATATTTTTCAATTGTTTTTAGAAGTTAGAAATAATTTGTGTAGCGCTTTTATTTAATTTGTAGTATAATATTTATACAAGAGAGGAGCTTGAAATGAAAAAAATATTATTTACTTTTCTTTGTCTTCTTGGCTTTACCGGCCTTATCGCCTGTCAAGGTGGTACAATAGACGATTTTTTTACGGAAATTGAGACGCGTCTTAGAGACTCAGTTCCTGAAAATACAGAGGCTAATCTTAATTTAATAACCGGACACTCTGGATCTACAATATCCTGGGTTTCCAGCAATCCCTTAATCATTGATAATAGTGGCGCTTTACTAGAAAGTCAGGTCAAAACTATTATAACTCTTACTGCCTCTGTTACATTTCGCAGTGAGACTCGTGAATTCTCCTTCACAACAAACGTTGGTAGCGGGCTTTTTATTACCAGACATGATCTGATTTTTGATAATATCAGAACGAGAATACCAGCGACTCATCATAGTGATTTTACAGCTATTACTACTATTTCTGATGTTGCATTTGGTTCAACTGTCCGGATTACTTCACAAAATCAAAATATCATGAACAATCAGGGCATTATTTTCAGAACGATAACTTCACAAGATGTTATGTTAGATATTTCGATAACCTACCGAAATGTTGAAGTTGTTTTTCATAGACAGGTAACAGTATTACCATTAACTGGAGTTGAAATTATGAATTCATTAAGAGATTTAGTTAATAAGGAATTTGATCGATTAGAAGCTGGTGAAATTATGCAGCTAAGAACTTCTTTTCCGGAAATTGGCAGATCAGTAACTTATTCTAGTTCAGAAATTGGCTTTGTGACTGCTTCAGGCCGAGTTCGTTATACTTTAAATCCTGGTGAAATAACGATTAAAGCTTATTTTATTGAACCTGGTGACAGACCATTAGTTGTTTTTGAAAGAACATTCACAAACCCTTTTGCGACTGACAATCGCGAAACCTTCTTTCAAAATTATCTTAATGATTTTTTCGAAAATCGTCTTTATATCAGTGATTTAAATCAAAGATCTTTAGATATAATTGAGGATATTCTTCCGCTTTACAGATATACAAGACCCGGAGAAATAATGGACGTCCGTTATATAATCGTTCACGAAACAGCTAATACTAGAGAAGGTGCCGGGGCTCGCGGTCATAATGCTTTCCTACAAGGAAAAAGAGGGCCTGACGATATTATCTCTTGGCACTTTACTGTAGATGACATAGAAATTTTCCAACATCTGCCGATTAATGAACGCGCTAATCACAATATGGATACTCCGCGTCCAAATGGTGTTACAGATCATGGAATTGGCATCGAGCTTTGTGTTAATGTCGATAGTAATTTTCAAATAACAAAATTAAGAGGCGCTAGGCTTGTTGCTAAGATTATGTATCAGTTAAGAACTGAGCATGGTGTCTATTTAACAATGAACGATATTCGCCAACACAATGAATTCAGTATCTTTCATAAAGATTGTCCACAAATTATGCGTACCGAAGATACTTGGGCAGATTTTATTGAATTAGTTGGCTTTGAATTATTTAAAATTGAACATCCAGATGTTGAAATCAGTTTTGACTCGGGGCAAATCAAACAAGCATTTAACGATCGTATTTTTATTTTACACGCTCCACTTAACTTTACAATCAAGAGGTAAACATGATAACTACTAAACAAAAGGTCCATTTAAGAAGTCTGGCTCATTCTTTGAAGCCCGTATTTCAAATCGGCAAAGAAGGAATTTCAGCTAATCAAATTATTGATTTATCTAATTACTTACATAAGTACGAACTTATGAAAGTAAGCATTCTAAATAACTGCCTAGAGTCACCAGAAAATCTGATTGCAGAAATTGAAGCAAACGATATTATGGTGATTCAGTTAATTGGAAAAACACTAGTATTATACAAACAAAATAAGAAACTAGCAAAGAGTATTGATTTATCAAAAATAAAATAAAAGCGAGGACATATTCTTCGCTTTTTCATTTTTTGTTTAAGTGCGCCTATTTCTATGATTGTTCTCAGTCATTTTTGCTTTTAGAAAAGCATAGATAGTGTGGCAATTTCCTAAGTCAATCTTCGCTTTTTCAATAAATATATTTTGCTTATTTCTAGAGGTTATAATTATGAGATTTTTACTTAGTGCAACTTTCTTAATAATATTATAACTCCAGTTCATTTTATTTTGATTTTCCGGATTAATTACGACTATTTCTTTTTCAAACAAATGAGTCGTTTGTTCTACTTCTTTTCCACTATTATTCTCCAATAAACGTTTATAAGTTGTATTAATTCCCAGTTTTAAAGTAAAATAACAAAAAGGAATTAAAAACAACAAAATAAAGCCACAAATAAAAACAACCCAAGGAAATTCTTCTGAATTCAAGTTTAATAAAAGCGATGTAATCACAAAGAATGTTCCAAGTAATAATAACCAGAAAAAGAAGCGACCATTATTATAATAATATTTAAAGCCAAACTCCAATAAATTTTCTTTATTGTATAAAGCACTTCCCGAATATTTTAGTTCATTTATAGTTTCTTCCACAATGATTCTCCTTTATTCTATAATTCTTAAAATCGCAATACAACCAACAATTATTAAGCCATTAATCAAAATAAACAACGGTGTCCCTAAAGATAAATCAACAAGATTATTAGCGATAAATATACTAACAATTGCTAAATTACTGACTAAAATCAATACAGGAATTCCATAATAAAATTTAGCTTCTTCGTTTTTGTGCTTTAACAAATGCATAGCAGTAAAAGTCCCTAAGCCACCTCCAAAAATGGCGAAAGTAAAAAGAACTTTTTCTTTTATGCTTTGGTTTTCATCTTCCAAAGTCACTTTCTTATCACGACGCATTAGAAAAAATGATATAAAATTTACAATTATTAAAAAGAAAAACATAAAGCCGACCATTTTCTAATCTCCATTCTTTTCAAACTAAACTACAAAGTTTCTAATAATTATCTTTATAATATACTATTATATTATAAAATGATTCTAAATACCAGCTCTATTTCTATAACTATTTCAACAAAAATCAAAAGAGCTTTATTATCCTAGTAGTTGACAAACAAAGATTAACAATGTATAATTAACGTATAAATCAGCGAACTACCCAAACATTAAACTCTGACTTTAAGAAAACTTGCTTACTACAAGAAGTAAGCTAATTTTTAGTTAAACACTTTCTATAAATCAAAAGTTAATACATAATCAATAAACAAGTTATGATTGGAGACAATAATATGATAAAAAAGAAGATTGCCTTTGTGACAGATTTTGATGGGACTATATCTGATCAGGATTTTTTCCATCATCTTAGAGATAACATATTTGACGAATCAGCGCTTACGCCTTGGAATGATTATCTAGATGGAAAAATTTCTCATTTTGATGCTTTAAAAAACATCTATGGCACTTTACGTATTTGTGATAATGAAATAGTTGATTTAGTAAAAAAAGTGACTATTGATGAATGGGTCACACCTACTTTTAAACTTCTTCATGAAGCGAATGTGCCGATATATATTGCTAGCGCGGGTTGTGATTATTATATTAATTTATTGATTGGTGAAGAAATAAAAAAATATAACATTACCTTAATAACAAATCCAAGTAGTTATTCAAAAGAGACTGGTTTAGTAATGGAAAGACCATTAAAGAGTCATTCTTATTATGATGAAAATATTGGCATTTCTAAAGAAAGACTTGTAAAACAACTTCAGGATAATCGCCAATATGTTGTTTTTGCGGGTGATGGTCCTCCAGATTTTGAACCTGCAAAGATTGCGGATATTGTTTTTGCGAAAAAATTTTTACTCGAAAAATGTCTTAAAAACAATATAAAAACCGAAAAATTTACTAGTTTTAAAGACATTTATCTTTTCTTTATAAAGGAGTTAAAAAAATGAGAGCAGTTGATGCGACTAACAAACAAATAGAGATTCCTTATCTCCTTAAAATTGGCTCTAATAAAACCTCTAGAATCGGAAAATATCTTTATGATAAAGGTATGTTGCGGATTGCTCTTTTTATGGGAGAAGGTATCGAGGCATTAGTTGGTAAAACCTTAAGAGATAGCTTAAAGACTAATGGAATCGAAATACTTTATGAGCAGATTGTCTCTTCTGTTGAAATTGATGATATTACGCATCTAGCTTTTTCGCTTCCAACTGTAACAGCTATAGTTGGTGTTGGTGGCGGTAAAACATTAGATTTCGCTAAATTTGCCTCTCATCTTTTAAGGATACCATTTATCAGTGTACCAACTTCTATCTCAAACGATGGCTTTGGTAGTTCTTCAGCTTCCCTAACTATTCGTGGTAAACGAAAATCTGTCAAAGCAGCTAGTCCTTTTGGAATTGTAATTGACTTAGATATAATTAAAAATATTCCTGATATCTTTATGTATTCAGGCATTGGCGATATGATTTCTAAAATCACCGCTCTCAAAGACTGGCAAATCGCAAGAGACAAAGGCTTAGCTCGTTTTGTTGACTTTGCGTCAATGATGGCATATAACTCACTTGATATTTTATTTTTAAAGCATTCCTTTGATATCCGTTGCGAAAGCTTCCAAAGGAGCTTAGCTTCTTCTTTAATGATAAGTGGCCTAGCGATGGAGATTGCCGGTTCATCAAGACCAGCAAGTGGTTCAGAACATTTAATTTCACATGCTTTAGATGAAATAGCTGAAAATCCTAAAATGCATGGTATTCAGGTAGGTATCGCTACTTATTTATGTGCGCTCTTGCAAAATAATGAGCAAATTGAAAATATTAAGCTTGTATTTGAAAAAACAGGATTCTTGAGTTTCGCACAAAAAAATCCTTTCAGGTATGATGAGTTTGTGGAAGCTCTAAAGTTAGCACCTTCTATTAAAAGAAACTTCTATACAATTTTATCGGAGCCTGATAGTTTTAAAAGAGCTATTGATTTTATTAAAAATGATAGCTTGTTAAAAACAGTTATTATTTAATTTAATAGAAAGCCAGATAATAGCTTAAGTGTCATATTATCTGTTTTTTTTATAGTTATATTTGCTTTGCAAAATGATTACTTAAACTTTCTCCGGCAAATACATACTTTCGCATGTAATTTATTTAAAAGCTTTAAATCAATTTTTTAAACAACCTAACGGAACAACTAAAACACCTGTTTCTGTCGTATAAGCTAAATCCGTCCCTGTAATAACCATCAAAAATTCAGGATGCCCAAGCCGAGGTTCATTTTCAACAATCAATCTTTTCAATTTATGCAAATTTTCTTCAGCCTCTTTAATTCTATGACCACCAAGTTTTACTTCTATTAAAGCATATTTGCCGTTATCAAAATGTAAGACATTATCACATTCTAATCCAAATCTATCTCTATAGTGTCTAAGATAGCCTCCTATAGAATTTGCATAAATACTTAAATCTCTATTAACAAGATTTTCAAACAAAACACCAAAAGTTTTCACATCCAACATTAAATCTTTCGGAGACGATCCGAGTGCAGATACGGCCAAAGAAGGGTCAACCATTGTCTTTTTTGGTGCCAATCTAATTGCTGTTTTAGATCTTATATTAGGATTCCAAGCCTCAACTTCTTCGATAATATAAAGTTTCTTTAATACATCTAAATAATCTTTTATTGTTCTTTCACTTATATCAGAATAATTTGCTTTTATATCATCAAATAAAGCTTTATTTGAGTCAATAGTTGCTATTTGTCTAGCATATGATTTCAAAATAGTTTTAGTTAGAAGCGGATTCCTTTTTACTCCATCTACTCTTGAAACATCAGATTCACATAAAACATCAAAATAATTTTTAGCTACATCCAAAGCTTTCTTTTCATCTAATTTAAGACTATTAGGCCATCCACCACGACATAAAACATAAGCAAGTTTTTCATAAGTTAAATTGCTCACTTTTCCATCAATGTCTTTTTTTCCCATTAATATATCAGAAAGCGAAATAGTACCGTTTGATTCCCTGCTTTCATATAAACTCATAGACTTCATTTTAATAATCGCAAAACGTCCTGTTCCACTATGCAATGTGGGATCTTCTGTTGGCGTTGAAGAACCTGTTAGAATAAATTGAGATACCAGAGACGACTTATCAATCGAGTATCTTACAGCGTTCCATAATTTAGGAGCGAGCTGCCATTCATCGATTAAGCGCGGTTTAAGTCCTTCTAATAAAAGAGAAGGTTTTGTTTTAGCCAACTCTAGATAATTCTCTTGCAAATCAGGATCTTGCAACTCTAAAAAGCTTTTAGTAAATTGCTTAGCACTCGTAGTTTTTCCACACCACTTTGGTCCTTTTATTACAATTGCACCAGTAGTCTCAAGTTTATCTTGAATTTCTCTATCAACTAGTCTATTTATGTATTTCATAGAATCAATCCTTTGATTAATATTATACTATGAAAAACACTTTAAAGCAACATTATTTCACTAATTTGTAGCATTTCATTTCACTAATTTGTAGCATTTCATTTCACTAATTTGTAATAAATTCACAAATTTCATTCAAAAATGCTTCAGTTATTACTTGCTCATTAGCTATTTGAATCGTTGCTTTTGTATATTTATATTGCGGAAATTTATCTTTAATATATTCAACTAAAACATAATCATCGCCTAATTTTTCAAAAGACCAAATTGAAATGTGATTTTTATATGCACCATAATATAAAACACCTTTGCCCTTTATAACCACTTGTATGGCAGGAAGTCTTATAACTTTATCTTCAGAATCATTTATTTTATTTCTAATAATTCTTCTAATCATCCGTAATTTTTCTTTATTAATTGCTTCTTGTTGGTTAAAGTAAAGATTTACCTCGTCAAATATTTCCATTATCTTCCTCTATTCTAATGCAGCCACAAAAATGTAAAATTTTCAAATATAAGTTATTCTATTCATATTTATCTGCCTGTAGCTGTCTCGATTCGAGCAACATCTGATTTTACCAGTATGAAGATTGCTAACTGCATAACAAGCTAATTTAATAATCTTATGTTACTTATTCCTGTTCTCATCTAGTATTCCATTCTTTAAACTAGCTTTATATGTTAAAAAGATTGAAATATATAATATACACAGTAAAACAAATGTAACAATATTCACATAAATAAATGCATTTTGAAATCTTAGGATTAATAAAATAGTCAATAAAACCGTCGCGACAACTACTAGTTTAAAACTTTTAGAAGCCCTATCAAGCGTATAACCTAAGCTCTTTAACAAATAAAAATTTGCTATTGTCATCATAACAAGGGTAATGCCAGTCAAAAGTAAATTAGTGCTCCTACTGTTAGATGCTAAAATTAAACTGCCACTAACAATAAAAGTAATCAAAAAGAACGCACTTCCCGTTAAAATTCCATCATGATATTTGTAATCACTGATTAATTCTTTATTTTGATAATAGTTGCGAAAGCTAATTCTTTTAGCTAAAAAAGCAAAAGTTGCTAGGCTAAAAATAGTTAAGGATGCAATAACTAAAATTGTTCTTACCAGAGTTTCTAATTCTCCATGACTAAAAATAAACAAAAGACTTGCGCAACAATAAAAGAAAACCAGCATCACAAAACTCAGTTGAAAACTAGCTATTTGCTTATAGTTCAAACTATCTTTGGGCTTCTCAGCACCATCAGGCAGCGCAAATAATTCATTGATACTGACCTCTAATACTAAAGCTATTTTTGGCAACATATCAATATTAGGATAGACAGTCCCTAGTTCCCATCTGGAAACAGTTTTATCGGAAACATTCAGTTTTTCCGCCAGCTGCTTTTGCGTCATATTAAGTATTCTGCGTCTATTTTGAATGATTTCGTTAATTTTCATATTATAAGCGCATGTTATAAACAAACATACGTTTCCTCCCTTGTCTTATTTTATCAAAAAAGCAGGTTTTTATTAACTCCCAAACCTGCGATTTTCTCTCATATTCTGAGAATTGGTGATTTTATAGCTTAATGTAGCCGCAAAATAGTTATAAACTATCTCCAAAGTCAACTTTAAATTTATTAACTAATTTTTCTTGCCACAGCTGATTTTCTTCTAGTTTACCTAAAAAGAAACGTAAAACCTTAGGCTCTTCTGAAAATTTCAAACCACCGATTAAATGACGATTATCATAAAGCCAGCTGATTCGATCAACTGCGTACCTGATTTGCGATAAAGTAAATACGCGTCTTGGAAGAGCTAAACGTACTAATTCAATATTTGCGAAAGTTTCTGAACCATCTTCTTTACGTGATTCACTAATAGTTCCCCGTTCCATGCCTCTAATACCACTAGCTAAATAAATAGCCGAACATAAAGCCCCTGCCTGATATTCTTCTGGTTTAAGATGCGATAAAAAGGCTCTAGCATCTAAGTGACAGCCAAGTCCTCCAGGTGGAGTAATAACTGGCACATTATTTTCTTGAAACATTCTGCACATCTCAGCGATAAACTGTGGTCCTTGATTGATCATTTCATAATCTAATGCCTCGTCTAATCCTACTGTGATTGCTTCAATCTCTCTCACACTCATACCACCATAGGTAAGAAAACCTTCATATAAAGGTATTAGTTCCCTTAACTTAATATAAAGATCTTTATTCCGAGTTACAATACCGCCACCACGAGCTGAGCTTAGTTTACGAAAAGAACAGTAAACTATATCTGCGCAAGCAAAAACCAATTTATTAATTTCTTTAATACTAAGGTGCTGAAATTCTTTTTCCCGTTCTTTAATAAAATATAAATTATCCGTTAAAAGACTGGCATCAAAAACTACAAGCAAATTATTTTTACGACAAATTTTAGCAACTTCCTGAAGGTTTTTTAAAGATACTGGCTGACCACCGATCAGATTAGTCCCAAGTTCCATACGAACAAAGGCAATATTACTTTTTTCTGATTTAATTACGGCTTGTAATTTATCTAGATCAAGATCACCTTTAAAAGGATTTTCACTTTTTGGTTCAACAGCGTCTTTATTAAATAACTCTAACACTTGACCACCATTGATTTCCATGTGTGCTTTTGCAGTCGTAAAGTGATAGTTATTAATCACAATGTTTCCAGGTTTAATAAAAACCTTAGAAAGAATATGTTCACAAGCTCTTCCCTGATGAGCAGGCAAAAAATAATCCATATGAAAAAATTCTTTAACCTTAGATTCTAAGCGTTTATATGATTCACTTCCGGCATACGAATCATCTGCCATCATCATTGCTGCTACTTGTTTATCACTCATCGCATTAACGCCAGAATCAGTAAGCATATCTAAAAAAACTTCATTGCTTTCTAATAAGAAGGTATTATTGCCGGCCTTTTTAATCGCTTTTAATCTTTCATCGATTGGCAGAAGATTCAATTTTTGAATTGTTCTTACCTTATGCATTTCTAATGGAAATTCCTGACTTTTATAAAACTTAATACCCATTTCTACATCCCTTTTCCTAAAAATTCAAGTGTTTTTTGATAAAGCCTTTGCCTATTATCGATTGTTCCAAAGCCATGATTAGCTTTAGTAATAATCTCTAATTCTGCGTTAGGAAAAGCCTTTAAATATTTTATTCCATAACTTAAAGAAACCGCCTGATCATTTTCACCATGAACAATTAAAACAGGTCCTTCAAAGTTTTCTAACTGATCATAAGTCGGATAATCAATTAATTCTTGATAAAACTGATAGCTTAACTCCATTCCGCCAAGATCACAGTTTCCATTAGGCAAAATCTTCGCTTTATTATCAAACCACATCGCGCCTATTTTGCTTAGATTTCCAGCCGGTGCCCAAAGAATTACTTTTTCAACTTCCGAAACGCTTTTGATTAATTGGCTCGCAACAAAACCACCCATAGAAAACCCTAAAAGAATTATTTTTTTATTAATATTTTCACGAGCATAAGTGATGATTCTTAGCGCATCATCAATAAGCGAAGTCGCTGTCATATCCTGAAAATCCCCATCTGAGTCACCGTTTCCACTAAAATCAATTCGCAATGACGAAAAACCATTTGTCGCTAAAACCTTAGAAAAGCTTTTAAAAAGATAAGTATTTTCATTTTTATTACCAGTGAAACCATGAAACATGATAACTAATGGATCTTTATTATTCTGATAAGTCCAATAACCTCTCAAAATTTTTGGTCCTGCAATTTCGATATGTTTTAAAATCATCATTATTCCTCCTCACCAATAATCAAAAAATTAAAGGTTGTTTCACTTTCTATATTACGCCACAAAAATTCGCTATCAATGAATCCTATAACATTAACCTTTTTATCTTGGGGAAGTTTTTGTTTAATAATCGAAACTTCGCCGCGATAACGTTCGTAAAGATTATTATCAATAACTATTGCGCCAGGCTTTCTTTCAATTGTATTAAAAGGTTTTATATCACTGCCCTTAAAAACTAAGCTACGTCTTAAATAATCAGATTCATCAAAACGAAATCGATGTTCGCCTTTAAGTATTTTTCTTGTTTTTGCGCAGATATCTTTCTTAATTGTTATCGGTATAAGTATTTTATCGCCACAAAAGCTTTTAGCTAACCTAATTTCTTCTTTAGTTGCCAGAGCATCTCCAAAAAACACTTCATCACAACCTAAAAACTTTAATTCGGAAATTGCCTGACCAATACTTAAACGGCGATGAGCCTCTATTGTTGGTAATCCTTCAAAAATTGGTGGTCTTTTACTTGCGCAAGGAATATAGGCCATAACAGAAATTTTCATTTTATTTAAGTGCCTATTGATATTTTTGACTTGCTCATAATTTAAACCAGTATAATTTTTTGGATAAAAGTTATGACTAGCTCTGATTCTATTTAAATCTAAACCCAAAAATAGTAAATTTTCAAGTTTTTCTTCTGTTAAAGTAGAAGCATTTAGTTCAATTTTACAGCTATAATTCTTAGCTATCTCAATAATGTCTTGATCAGTAAAGCCATAATCAAGCCTCACAGCATAGATATCATTTAAAAAAGCTAGATTAAGTTTTGTTGGTTGGGAAATATCAACAATCAATTTGATGTCCAATTCTTTCGCAAATTTTTTAATCGCCTCAAAATCAGAAACAAGTGATTCATTAGCTTCTGGCATATGCATAGAAGTAAAGATATATTCAATACCTTCTTCTTGACAAAGCTTTAAAAAAGCTAAATTATCGCCAATTGTATATTTTTCAAGACCTAAATAAAGACTTGCGCCAAGCCGCATATTAATCACCTACATTTATTCTTCTATAATATCAGTTATAACATTGACATTAAATGTCCGATACTCTATTAAGCCGTTTCGTAAAGTCAAACGATAAATATCTAATCCAGGCTCATTATCAAAGATTAGTGTGCCAAAGGCTAACTCTAGAATAATTTCATTTCCAAAGAAATTAATAAAGCTAAAGGTGCCATTAAATCCTTTAATTGAAAAGCTTTCTTTGACTTCTACATCTTCAAACCAAATGTTTCCGGCTCCTTTATCAACTTCAGCCCGATAAAAGCTAGATTCAAATATCGAAAGGGCATTGGCACCAAGATTTGCTTCAAAATCATTTATTTCACTTTGATCGATCCATAAATTGCCAAACTCTTTTTCAACTTTTAAATAATCGATATTAGCTTCCTGCACCAACATGTGACCTGATGGTTGATTAGCAGTTATATTTTCTGCGCTTATTCTAATCAAATCAATATGAGCATTGGAAACATTTAAGGTAATATCCTTAAAATCACCCTCAGTTAAGCGAAAACCCGTGCCCTGGCCATTAAATAAAATATTTTCTCCAGTCACTTTATTTAATACAAATACACCTCTAGAAACATCTATATCAATATCTTTGATGTGACTTTCTTCGACAATCATTTGAATTTGAGTGCCTTTTACTACAAAGTTATTAAATTCACTTTCTTCAATTCTAATTAATCCAGCCTGTGATTCAAGTTGAAATTCTCCATTTATTAAATTCTTGATTTCAGCAGTTAAGCGAACGCTTTTTAAGTCAATATAGCTTATTTCCATATCTTCTAAAAATACTTCAAAATTACGACCAGAAATTACTAATTCTTCAACTATAGAATCATGCATTTGAAAAGTCATTAAATCACTTTCGATTTCTACTCTTTTAACAGGTTGTGCTAGATAAAGAATCATTCTTGCATCAGGTTCTGGTAAAAGAAAAAATAGATCATTGCGTCTTCTTTCGCTAAAGTCTAAGATTAACACGCCATCAACAATCGAAAATTCTAAATCATTATTAAAGGTAAAATGATATTCAAAACGGGTTTCATTACTTTCGATAATTTCTAAAGTTATGTCACGACTCCTGACTAAAATATTATCAAAATCCGCCTCTAAAGTTCTTGAATAGCTTTCTCTTGTAATATTACGTCTGCTATCATGGATATAAGTTCCTTCCGTAAAGTTTGCGGAAAAATAAATAATAACCATTAAACCAACAAACACATAAATAAACTTTTCCAGTCCTTTTGGTTTAATCTTTAATTTTCGTAAAATAGTGAATATAGTAATTTTATCATAATTATATTTTGGTGGAAATTCGAAAAAATGTTGACTTTTTTCAATTAACTTTCTTGCTAGAACCAAAAAAAGTTCTACTGCCAAAATTAAAATCATTAAATAAAAGATGATATAAAATAATAAAAATAATCCGGAAAGCACTTCTCTGATATTAAAAATAATGATTGTAAGATTAATCATTTCCCGAACAAACAATATAGCCAACAAAGTCAGAAAAAAAACCAAAAAGAGTGCTAAAGAAACAAACAGTACCCCTAAAAAAATCTTTTTCCAGCGGCCAAACGCCACTGGATCAACTTTATTCTCCCGACAAAAATCCGCTAAGATTTTCGCTGGTTCTGGCATGCTGTTATAAATCTCTTCATCGTCTATTCCGGAATCTAATTTTTCATCATAAAGATTACGGTAATGAGCAATAATTGTTTTAACATCTGATCTTGGCAGATAACGAAGTTCATATTTAAGTTTATCAAAATAAAGATTTCTGTAATCCATCAGGAAGCGCCTCCGATAAAAATAAAAGCCCTAAGGCTGATATTTTTTAATTTCCGAAATAATTTTTGTTTTTGTTTGTTGATCAGCTACTTTTTTGTGAGCCAATTCCAGTGCCCATAAAATAGCTCCTGTTGCAGGTGGTTCATCAACTACGCGAACAGTAAATTTTTTGTCTGTATGTCTTTTAATCGTTTCTTCAAATGAATCTTGTAAGTCTTTCGTTAAAGCTTTAACCCAGACGCTTCCAGCTAAAGCTATTTCAACTGGTTGATCAAAATTTAAATTAACCATAACTGAAGCCGCTGCTTTTCCGCGGTTTTCCCCCATGTTACGTAAAATCTCAATCGCCACCTCATCACCTTTTTTGGCACAGTTAAAAAGAAAAGAATTAACTTCCACAGATGGTGCACGGCCTTTCTCGATATAGTTTTCGACAAAGTAATATTTATCTTTAACATCAAGTTTTTCTAAGATAAATTCCGTTAACATTGTTTTTTTACCAAAACGGTATAATTCATCATAAACATAACGATAAGCCATTGCTGTCAAAAAATTTCCGCCAGCATCATCTGATGTAACGTGACCAATACCGCCTACCTGTAGCCAATCTCCGTTTTTATCAATTCCAACACAAACAGTGCCAGTACCAATAATTGAACAGATACCAACTCCAGATTCAGTGCCGATTTTTATACCTAAAAAACCATCATTGACGACGATAAAATTATCTTGAAACCCTAATCTTTTCACTACTTTATCAAGCTCATTTTTTTGTTTAGGGCAATCAACGCCAGCTAAACCGAAAGCAGCACCTGCAAAATCAGACACTTTAATGTTATGCTCTTTTTCAAAATGATCAAAAGCCTTTTTCATTTCACGGTAGGAACCCTCATAACTGTCTTTTAATCCCTCGTGGCTACAAGTACCTAAACGCACACCACAAACAAAGTTTCCTTGTAAATCAAAAACCAGATAATCGGTTTTTGTATTTCCACCGTCAACCCCTATTACGTATTTCATTTTTTAGCTCCGAAAAATTGAGGCAGATATTCTTTATGGGCTTCTTTCAGTTCATTATAACAAGCTAATGCTTTATTATAATCCAATACTAAAGGATTAATCATTAAAGCCCTCATCGCTTCATAATCGCAACCTTTGATAGCAGCTTCAACAGTATGGTTTTCGTAAGCTTTTACCATTTTAATGTAATCTTTGACATGTTTATTATCAAAATTTTCTACTTTAATCGGCGTTGCGCCCTTTTTGTTGATAATTGCGCCAATTTCTATTGAGTCTGAATCCTTTAAGAAATCAAGTGCACCATTATTTAAACAGTTAACGATGTGATGCTCATTTTTATCGTTCCAAATCGCATCTACTAGAGAGATAGCTGCTTCACTATATCTTGAACCACCACGTTTGGATAATTCTTGAGGTTTGTTATTTAAATCTAAGTTTTGATAGATATCTAATAACTGAGCCTCGATATCAATACATAATTCTCCGCGTGTTTTTTCAGCTGTTTTTAACTTTTCTAGCTTAGAATCTTTATAATAATAATACTCTAAATAAGAAGTTGGAATCGCACCAATTGTTTTAATCGCTTCTGCAGGAAAGCCAGAAGTCGGAATATTTTTCATTGATTCACTATTAATACCAGCATTAATCGCATCAAACAGATAATCTTTACCGTTATCACGAACAGCTGTAATATAAGCTAAATGATTCAAGCCCATATATTCTACAAAAGCATTCGGAAGGTTAAGACGTTTCTTTAAGCCATCAACAGTATTGATTGGCACATTACATAAACCAAGCATTTTCACTTTTGTATGGTTAAGAATCATTTCCGTTAAAATACCAGACGGATTAGAGAAATTAATCAACCAAGCATCTGGACAAAGTTTTTCCATTTTGCGGCAAATATCCAACATAACAGGAATTGTTCTTAACCCTTTAAAGAAACCGCCAATACCGCAAGTTTCCTGGCCAATTAAATCGTGCTTTAAAGGAATTTTTTCATCTAATACCCGCGCTGGCAACTTACCAACACGAATCTGACATAAAACAAAGTCCGCATTTTTTAAAGTCGCATCAAGATCCTTTGTTAAGACAACTTTAGCTTTAATTTTAGCATTTTCAATCATTCTTTGGCATAGGTTACCGACAATATTTAGCTTTCTATCATCAATGTCCATTAAATAAAGTTCTTTTAACGGCAGATTAGCTTTTCTTTCGATGATTCCTTCGATTAACTCCGGAGTATACGTACTTCCGGCACCAATAATTGCAATTTTCATATTAGTTTTCCTCCTAATTTTTTACTGACAAATTTTTCCTGGGTTAAGAATATTGTTGGGATCAAATGATTTTTTTATCCCTTGCATAATCGCAATTTGCGTTGGTCCAACTTGTTCCAGAAGATACTTCTTCTTAGCATAACCAATTCCATGCTCACCAGAAACTAAACCACCAACTTCAAAAGCTTTCTGATACATTAAATCAAAAACAATGTCTAATCTTTTAGAAAACTCTTCGGCACTCATTTCATCTTGACAAAGATAAATATGTAAGTTTCCATCACCAGCATGACCAAATGAAGGAATTCTTATCTTATGCTTTTTAGCTAAATCATAAGTAAAGCGCAAATAACTGTCAATCTCAGAAACTGGCACAACTACGTCACATTCATCGATATTAGTTGTTGAGCTCTTAATTGCTTCCAAGAAACTTCCGCGAGTCTGCCAAACAGCATCCTTACGTTCTTTAGTATCAACGATTAAAGCATCTAAAGCTTTCAAATCCGTTAAAGCTAAATCTGCTACTTTTTTATAATCACTTTCAACTTGTTCCCGACTATTTCCGTCAAAAGTTAAAAGAATATATGATGTATTATTTTTATCTGGGAATTTTTTACCTAAATATTCTTCCGCAAAAATAAGTGTTCCTTTTTCAAAAAACTCAATTGCGCAAGGAATAATTTTTGACTGCTTAATTTTTGGCACAGCAGCGATTGCTTCTTTAGCACTTGGAAAGGGCATTAAAATACTTAATGATTCTTTTGGCAATGGCAACAATTTAACGATTACTTTGGTAATAATACCTAATGTGCCTTCGCTACCAATAAATAAATGTTTTAAAGAATATCCGCTCGAATCCTTTTGAACTTTACCGCCGACATTAATAATCTCACCACTAGCTAGTACTACTTCTAAACCCATAATCCAATCTCTTGTTACACCGTATTTTACAGCACGCATTCCTCCGGCATTTGTAGAAATGTTACCACCAATTGTCGCACTCTTTTCACCCGGATCCGGTGCATAGAAGAAACCTTTCGGTTCAACATATTCATAAATATTCATTAATAATACACCCGGCTCTAAAGTCAAGGTCATATTCTTTTCATCAAGTTCGATAATTTTATCCATCTTAGTCATATCAAGCATGATTCCACCTGAAACAGCGACACAACTTCCAACTAAACCTGTTCCGGAACCGCGGACAGTAACTGGTATTTTCTTCTCATTAGCATAAGTCATTATCTTACTGATATCTTTCGCAGATTCGACTTTAAGCACACAGTGTGGTGCTTTAATTATCGTTTTTAGTTCATCCTTATGATAATCCTCTGAAACATTTGCGCCTGAGAAGATATTATCTTTGCCAACAATCTTTTCTAAAAACTCAAAATCTTTATTATTCACAGATTTACTTTCCTTTCTTGATTTTTTCAATAAGTTCTGGAACTATTTCAAAAACATTCCCGACTATGCTATAATGCGAAACAGCAAAAATCGGTGCTTTAGGATCGCTATTTATACTAATAACCAACTCACTACCAGCGATTCCCGTCGCATATTGAATTGCGCCAGAAATCCCCAGATTAATAATAACTTTTGGTGAAACAGTTCTTCCTGATAAGCCAATTTGTTTTTTAGCATCAATCAATCCTTGTTCAGACATTGGTCTTGTACAAGCAATTGAAGCACCTAATAAATCAGCTAATTCATAAACAATCTTTAATTCTGCCTGACTTTTAAAAGCTCGACCTACCGCAATTAAAACTTCTGCTTCGCTAATATCTTCTGTTTTTTCTTTTAAAGTCTCAGAAATTACTTTGATTGTCGACGCAAATGAAATACCATCTAAAGTCATTTTTTTGACTATACCGTGTGGTGTAACTTTTTCGCCTGCTTTAAAGATTTTATAACGGACTGTCGCAAGTTGCGGGCGGTGACTAGGACAAATTATCTGAGCCATAATATTTCCGCCAAAAGCCGGACGAATCTGAATTAAATCAGTATTAGCTTTAACATCTAGTTTTGTACAATCTGCTGTAAGCCCAGTTTTAAAGCGACCAGCTACTTTTGGAGCGAAAGAGCGTCCTTGGGCTGTACCGCCAAATAAAAGTGATGAAGGTTTAATCTTTTCGATAAAATCTTCAAAAACATTAGTATAGGCTTCGATATTAAATTTAGCTAATTCCTTTTGATCATAAACATAAACAATATCAGCACCATGACTTAAAAGTTCCGCAACCATCGTTTCAGTTTGATGACCAATTATGATCGCAAAAGCTTTCTGATTAATTTTTTTAGCTAATTCTTTAGCTTTGGCCAAAAGCTCAAAAGCTACAGGATGAATCTTATTATTCTGATGTTCAACATAAACACCAATATCGCGCCATTTTGTTTTATCTAAAGCATTTTCTTCTTTTGTTTCAAAAAATTCAATAACGCCTTTTGGACCTTTGTTAACGCAAATTTTACAAAACTTACAAGCCTCATTAATCAATAATTCTTTCCCTTGTCTTTCAAAAGCATCAAAAGGGCAAAGTTTAATTAAATCAGCAATTATCTCTTCAGTTAATTTTTCTTGATGAACAACTAATTTTTTCATTTATTTCCCTCCGATAGGAGATTATTGTCTTCAAATATTTGAAGTAGAGTATCTGTAACTTTATCCTTAATCATAACTCTTTTAACATTGCTTTCTGGTGGGAAAATACGCTCAACTTGAGTTGGCGATCCCTTTAAGCCATAATTGCTTTCATTTTTATCATACATATTATCTAAGGAAAAGACTTTGATTTCATAATCATTAAAGTCTTTTGAGCGTTTATAAGAAGGAAGGCGAGGCGTAAAAATATCCTTTTCTGTCGTTATTAAAGCAGGTAATTTTAGTTCCTCAATACGTTCATAAAGTTCATCACTTGATTTTACAGTTAAACTCTTCTTGTCAATTTTAACAATTTCCTCAACATAGGCAATATGGGGTATACTTAGGAATTCCGCGATTTCCGGACCAGTCTGCGCTGTATCACCATCAATCGTCTGTTTTCCACAGATAATTATGTCATATTCTCCAAGACTTGTGATTCCCTGACTTAAAGTGTACGCTGTAGCAACAACATCCGCACCACCAAAACGACGATCAGAAAGCAATAAGGCTTCATCAGCGCCCATCCATAAAGCTTCGTTAAGAACTTTTTTAGCAGCTGGCGGTCCCATGGAAATAGCTGTTAAATGGCCATTTGTTTTTTCCTTTAAATATAATCCCGTTTCCAAAGCATATAAATCATATGGATTAAGTTTAGTGTTATTTCCATCCCTGATCAAAACTCCCGTTTTTTCATCAACTTTAACATCGCTGGAATCAGGCACCTGTTTAATACAAACGATTATTTTCATTTTAAATACTTCTCCTAACCTTTTATTGCGGCATTAATCGCATTTCGTAAATGACCTTTATTAGCATTAAGAAATGAATCAACCTCTTCTATGCTATCTATACCAGTCATAAGCGCAAAACAAGTGCTCTTAACTGACTTAAATTTATCTAAAGCTACTTTTATATCTTTTTCATCTGAGCCAGTAATATCTTTGACAATTCTAATTGCCCGTGCTTCCAATTTATGATTAGTCGGCTGCATATCAATCATCAGATTTTCATATACTTTACCCATTTTAATCATAGCGGCAGTAGTAATCATATTACAAACCAACTTTTGCGCTGTTCCTGATTTCATTCTAGTTGAGCCAGTAACAGGCTCAGCACCAGTAATTGCTTCAATTGGATAATCAACAGCCTTGGCAATTTCCGAGTTTTCACAAGTTGTGATTCCCCCGGTTTTACAACCTAATGTTTTTGCATATTCAACACCACCTAAAGCATATGGTGTTCTGCCACTAGCGGTAATACCAACAATGACATCTTTTTTATTAACTCCGATTTTGATTAAATCTTCTTTAGCTAATTCCACACTATCTTCTGCGCCTTCAACAGCTTTGGTCATTGCTTGCATACCACCAGCCATCAAACACATAATGATATCATCAGGTACTGAATAAGTTGGACGACATTCAACCGCATCTAAAATTCCGATTCTTCCACTTGTACCAGCACCCATATAAATTAAGCGTCCACCTTCGGATAAAGCTTTAACTACCTCATCAACTAAACTAGCGATTTGAGCAACTGCTTTAGAAACGGCAATTGGTACAGTCTGATCTTCTTTGTTTAAAAGCGTAACAACAGACAATGTATCAAGCATATCGATATTCATTGTATTTTTATTTCTGTTTTCTGTAGATATTTTCTTTAAATCAACTTTCACTTCTATTACCTCTTGTCTTTTTTATTTTTAAACTGGTGTAATTTTTCCGAGGATGGCACTTCTTTTAGCGCCAGTAACATTTTTAATGTTTCCAAAAAGTCCATTAGCGCAAGCAAAACCTAGAAAAGCAAAACCTAAAGCCTCTTTATACTGACTGTCATAGCCTAATTCTTCTTGAGTATAAACTGAACATGCAGTTAATTCTTTTATCATTGAAAGCAGCGTCTTATTATAGGCACCGCCACCAGCAATAACTAATTTATCCGTTTCTGGAAAAAACTTAAGTCCTAAAGAAATTGTATAAGCTGTAAAATATGTTACTGTATAAACAAAATCTTCTTTGCTAAATTGTTTAAAATCAACGATTTTCAATAACTTGGAAAAATATTCTGAAGAGTATTTTTCTCTGCCGGTTGATTTAGGATAGCATTTTTGATAATAGTCATCATTTTTCATAAAGGCAAACAAATCACTTATTAATTCGCCCTTTTTAGCAGTATCACCATTAGAATCATATGCTTTATTAAAAAAATGCTGCATTGCCTGATCGATAAGCATATTACCTGGTCCTGTATCAAAAGCTACTACGTCTTCAATTGAGCCAGCTTTTTTCAGGTAAGTGATATTACCGATTCCGCCGATATTCTGGAGGCAAATATTTTCTGATTTATTACTATAGATTAAATATTCTGAGTAAGGAATCAAAGGTGCTCCTTGACCACCAAGTGCCATATCCATAACCCGGAAATTATCAATAACCGGAATATTGGCTAAAGCAGCTATTACACTTGATTCGCCAATCTGCAAAGTACTTGAATGGAAACTATCTAAATTAAAAGGGTTATGCCAAATCGTCTGACCATGATTACTAATATAATCAATATCCCTAAAAGTTAAATTATGAGTTTCCATAAAACTTACTACTGTCTCACCATAAAACTCACCTAATTCAAAATTCATTGCACAAATCATTTGAACATTAGATTTTTCTTTACTTGAGACCGCTAACAATCTTGTTTTTAAAGATTTTGGATATGAACGGGAATAATTACTGATTACCCGATGGCTGATTTGATTATTTTTATTATTGAATTCAACATAAACAAGATCAACACCATCTAAGGAAGTACCGCTCATCATGCCAATTATCTTCATATATTTCTAAGAGCCAGATAAAACGTTCCGATAATTGGCTCTGCCTCTTCGGCTTCATAGATAACTTTTAAATCATGCTCTTTTAAATAATTAATAAAGGCATCTTTGATTCCAAAAGCATTATTGACAAAGCCACCACGAAAGCCAACTATAAAATTATCACTAAATTTTAATTTATTTGCTAAGTTAAGAACATATTGACCAAGTGAATAACCACTTTCCTTTAATAAAATAAGAGCTTCTTCATCTTTTCTAAGTGCCTGATCGTTAATAAACCGTGCATAAGCAGCCAATTCATTTTTAGACTTGTGATACCAAATCTTTTTAATATCAAAACAATCATTGATTCCTAGGTGTTCCAAAAACTTTTTCTGAAAAGCACTTAACTTTAAGTTTTGTTCAAAAGCAGCAATTATTTTAAGTACAGCATTACTGACAAGACTAAAAGCTGAGCCCTGTTCATTTAAAAGATGTCCCCAACCACCCGAAAGCATTGTCTGGTGATCCTTATTTTTGCCAAATACAGCACTTCCCGTACCAGATAAAACAAGAACCCCTTCAGCATATTTATCTTTAATAATTGAATAAAGTCCGATAACCGCATCATTTTCTAGTGAAACCTTAACCTTATATTTTTTTTCCAAATCATAAATAAAAGTTTGTTTTTCATCTAAAGATAAAATACCCATTCCTGACATACCAATTTGAATAATTACTAACTCATCTTTAGAGGTCATTTTATTAAAAAGATAGTCAATTACAGCTTTGACATTCTGTAAGGCTTTGATTTTATCAACTGCCGGACTGCCAACTCCGTTTTCAAAACGAACTATTTCTTTACCATTTAAAGCAAATAAAACTCCAAGTGTTTTTGTACCACCGGCATCAATCCCGATTATAACTTTATTCATAACATGTTACCTAATGGTTTTCCTGATGGAATAATCTTTCCTTCTAAATAACGTACAAGTGTTCTTACCGAATTAGGCGTATACTCATAAACACAAGTATAGTTTAAAAGTTTTGGTTCAACATGCAAATCGTAAGGTAAACGTGTTGAGATCACATAAAGCTTGTCCCCGAATTTTTCATTTAATGTTTTTATTAAAGTTCCTTGCTTTTTAAAGAGAATCGCATTATATGAACAAAAAACAATTTGTTTAAAAACTTTAGCCATTTCCAAAACCGTCTCAACTTCCTCTTCGGTTGGATCATTAGCAATCTTTTTAACAGTAAAACCTTTTGTTTTTCTTTCAATGTAAGAACTTAACGATGAAGTATTCCCATCATCTTCCGCAATCGTTAAGGCGATTGGATCAGTTGTGATTAAAAGCGTCTGTCCGTTTGGCTTAAAAACTTCACCTTTAACAAGTGTTAACGATTGATCTAGAATAGTTTCTACAATATCTTTTGGCGCTTTCTCAAGTAACATTTCCCTAATTTCCGGAAACTCTTTATTTAAAAAGCCTTCCTGATATTGTTTTTGATATTGTTTCTTGAACTTTAAAATCCGAGTAACAGCCTCATCTATTCTTGATTCTGGAATCGAACCGTCTTTAACAGCCTTTATTAAGCCTTTAAAGACTTTTTCCGGCAAATCTTGATCATGAGTCAGGCATAACAAATCCATGCCAGCCTGAACCGCAAGAATAGAACTTTCTACACTTCCAATTGTATCAGCTACTGCTTTCATTTCCATAGAATCTGAAATCAATAACCCTTGATAATTTAATTCATTACGTAAAAGATCCGTTAAGATTCGTTTAGAGATAGTTGCGGGAACAGAGTCATAAGCAGGGAAAACGATATGAGCAGACATAACAGCCGCTACTCCTTTATCCATTGCTCTAATGAATGGCAATAATTCTGTTTTATTCAATTCCTCGATTGAACGATTAACAGTAGGCAAAGCCAGATGTGAATCAAGATTAGTATCACCATGACCTGGAAAATGCTTTACGGTCGCAATCACGCCTTCTTTCTGCAACCCCTCAATAAAGGCATTACCGAATTTAGCTACTGTCTCAGGATCGTCAGAAAAACTTCTGACACCGATAACGGGATTTAAGGGATTATTATTAATGTCAATAGTTGGCGCAAGATTCATATTACAACCTAAAGCTAAAAGCTCTTTTCCCATTTGCGCGCCAGAAAACTTAGAGTAGTCTACGGAACCTGTCGCCCCAATAGTCATCGCACCAGGAAAAAAAGTAGCTTCTTTTTGAATGCGAGTTACCATACCGCCTTCCTGATCGATAGAAATCAAAGGATAAATTCCTGTTGAAGCGGAAATTAGTTGATTAAGCTTTTTATTTAAGTTAAAAAGTTGTTCATTGTTTTTACAATTACGCGCAAACAGAATAATGTTTCCAGCTTTTAGATTATTAATGTTATTTATAACAGTTTCGTCAATGTCACTTAAAAATCCAAAAACAAGCATCTGACCAATTTTTTCTTCTAAAGTTAAATCTTTTAAATCTCTCATCTTTTTTCCTCCGGTAATTTTAATACAGCAGATATTTTTTTCTTATTTGATCAAACTCTTTGCTTTCTTTACTTAAGATAACTTCAAGTTCTTTTATCGTATAAATATCATTTTTCATATAATCGCTGCCAGTATTATAATCAAGCATACAAGGCTTACCTTCAACGTATGGTTTATTTACTTCAAATTCTTTTGGATAAAGCTTACGAATCATATAAAGCATATTCCAGCCAGTTCTGACAGGCTCGAATTTTTTACGATCGAGAACATACATTTCTACACCACCACACAAAGCATTCTGATGTTTAGAAAAAGTTGGTGTGAAATATAAAGAACGAAAATGGACGCCAGGAAGTTTTAATTCATTTAACTTTTCAGCTAACAGTTCTGGATTGATAAAAGGCGCTCCCACAATCTGGAAAGGTTTTGTTGTTCCTCGTCCTTCAGATATATTTGTGCCTTCAAAAATACAAGTTGCTAAGAAAGCATATGACGAATCATTCGTTGGCAAATTTGGTGATAAAAACACCCATGGTAATCCGGTATCTTCAAAATCCATCGACCTTTGCCAACCCTTCATCGGCACGACAGTTAGTTTACAACCAATTCCGTATTCCTCATTGAATAATTTAGCCATTTCACCAATCGTTAATCCATAACGCTGAGTTATCGGATAATAACCGATAAAACTACGAAAATTCATATCTAAAATGTTTCCTTCAACCTTTTCACCGCCAACAGGATTAGGGCGGTCAAAAACAACAAATTCTTTGTTATATTCCTTGGCGGCTTCCATGCAGTAAGCCATAGTAAAAGGATATGTATAAAATCTTGCGCCGGCATCATGAATGTCGTAAGCAATGATATCTAAATCTTCAAACATTTCTTTAGTTGGTCTTCTGGTATTACCATAAAGACTATGAACGATAACGCCTGTTTTTGGGTCTTTATAACTATCAAGTTTAACCCCAGCTTGAATATCACCTCTCACGCCGTGTTCTGGCGCAAAAAGAGCCTTTAATGTTGCTTTTTCGGCGATTATATCCGCTGATGCAACATAATTACTATCAATACCTGATGGATTAGTTATTAGTCCAACTCTTTTGCCTTTAAAAAGACTTTCAAACTCACTAATTCTTTCAATACCTAAAACAACTTTACTCATTTTCTTCTCCCTTATTGAATTCTTCATATATTAATTGATGTTTGTTCATTTTTAACTCACTAACTTTTAATACTATAAAACAATAGCCACCTACACCAATAATCAAAAATATCGGTAAAGCATAAATCAAAAGTAATATCACGCCAATAAGAATTATTAAAAGTAAAAGCGTATTCAAAATATTGCTTAAAGCGAAATAAAAACTAAAGACGACCTTTTGAGGACTGTTCATATCTGCAAGATAAATAAAACTTAGCGGTAAATAGATATAAATTAGAACGTATAATAAGGCAAAGAAAGCCATAGCATAAAATCCGACATTTTCCAGCCAGTTTGCATTATTTTCAATATAAAACCAAAGACTCAAGCCAATTAAAGCGGCAATCATCAGCATCACAATATTTAAAAAGCAACTTGCTTGAAAATTATCCCGGAACTTCTGGAAATAATAGCGCATAATCTTTAACTGCGGATTCTTTACTTCTTTTAAACAGTAAAAAGCGGCTACTAATGCCGGAAGCATTGCAATACCTAATGTAAAGACAGAAATAAAGATTGTCAGTAGATTAACAATAAATATTATATAAAGACTTTCACAAAATTCAAAAAACTTGGAACTTGTAAATTTTTCAAAATTCAAGTTATCACTTCCATATAAATATTATATCATATTCCAAACATTTTATGGAAGATAAAAAGTAAATAATCGACAAAAAAGGCACTATAAATTACACACACGAGCAAATAAGAATAACTATAGCTAATCTTTATGAAAAAAAGCATAAAAAGGAAGTAAATTTAAGTTTGCTTCCTCTTATTATTATTGAATTTAACTTGCTAAAACATTAAGCAAATCTAGCAATCCCTATTCGTTAAAAAATCGTATTCCCTAGTAGACTTTGGAAGAAAAAATTCAATTTCCTCATTATATAGTTCAAAATTTATATCTGTCCGAGAACGAGTCTGTAAACCACATACCTGACAAGTTGCAATTCCCGTATTCCAGTTAAAATGCCAGATATGCCTTTCAAAAAAATAATCACCGCAATCAAAACATTGCCAAATATGATATATATAACAATGAGGCCATACAATAATATTTTGACAAATGTAACTATTTGCTGATTTTATTCTATTGGAATGAGAGCTCCAATGAATAGCATTTGAATATGCAATTTGACTGGATTCGTTTGGAACTCTAATTTGTAAAGATGGATTGGTATTAGCAAATATAGAAGGTCCTCCAGCAACTGTACCATCAAAATGATATCGTATTGAGCGTCTTAATATATATACAGTTAGCAAGCGCTCTGAGTCTCTAAATGCCTCATCACCAATTATTACTACAGATGCTGGAATAACAACAGTTGTTATATTTGTCGCTTGAAAAGCATTATTACCAATTGATCTAAGTGTATTAGGCAAATGTAATTCATTTATTGGAGCGGCAGTAAAAACAGAATCCGCGATTCTAGTTACTCCATATGGTATTCGCATGCGTCCATCAAAATTTTGCTGCCAAAGGAACGACATTACAACTCCATTTTCAATTACTAAATCGTACGGATGATCATAAATCCAAGCTATTGCACCTATATCAGGTCCCGAATTATTGATATGCATATCTGCCATCTGAATAATATCAATGGTGTATTGAGTAGCTCTAGTATTGTGCCAAACAACTTGTATATTTGATGAATGATCATCATGTGCTTGCGTGCCCCTAATGCGTAGATCATAATTAGTATGAATATTTGTGTGTACTTGACAATTTGCAGAATAAACAGCCGAATTCTTTTGCCAGAAAGCAGCAACTCTAATTCTTGAATAGGGCATAACATTTATTGAATGCGATGCTCTTACTTCATTAACACCATTTCTAATAGAGTTTTGAAAACTTACAGCGTTTCTTGCAGCTTCTCTTGCTCTTTCATAATGAATACGTCCTGCTCCAGATATATTACTAAATGTTCCATCAATGTGACCATTAACAGATATTGCTGAGGCTATTAATATAGCCTTAACCATATCTGGTCTAGCCACTAACACAGGGAACTCTTCCATTAATCTAGCGATGATTGAAGCCACTATTGGAGCAGAAAAGCTTGTTCCTGCATGTCCATTTCCTTCAAAACCCGGCCAAGTTGTTTCAAGCCAAGTTCCAGGGGCCACTAATGTTGGATTTCTTGTTTCTAATCCAGGCACTGTGCCAAATGAAGAGTAAGAACTTACATTACCATTTGCGTTAGTAGAGCCAACAGAAATCACATTAAAGCCTAAAGCAGGTGTCATAGCAAATCGTTTATTAGGATTATCATTTCTTCCATCATTACCTATTGCTGCGACAATTGTAACATTATTCTTCATAGAATGATAATCAAAAAACGCATCCATCCAAGCGTATTGTGTATTATTTGGTCCCCAGCTTATGTTAATTATTCTTGATCCATAATGCAAATGCCAGCTCATAGCGCTTATCATATGTGCACTGCTGAAACCAGCACCAGCTGTTGCATAACTATTAAGAGCAGATACTCCTGGAGCTAAACTAAGCGAGCCAACAAATGTGCGAGCAACAACCGTGGAATGGAAACCCGTTATATTATCTCCAAGGCGACGGATGCGAACATTGTTTAATTCTGCGTGATCATGTGGAACATTTGCTTCAATCATTCCAACGGTTACGCCCCTTCCAATGAAGGTATTGCAATTAACTCCGATATCTCTTCGAACTTGTGCCATTGGATAAATGGGGGCATTATCATGAGGTTCCCGAACTGCTCGGCTATTAGGCTCAACAATTTCTAAAACGCTTACTCGTTTTATAACTGAATTATCATGAATTTCTAAAATGTTATCGCTAAAGTCTTTAAATTCGTCAATATTGGCAAATGCCTTAGTAATGTGAGGAGAAAAATAGCTTATAGTTATATTGCCCGAATAAAAACACAAACCATTTTCTTCTAAAAAGGAAAGATTTCTTGATGTATGAAATTCTCTAGTTTTCTCTCGATGTTGAGCTAAGGCCGCATCTACTGTATTTATTGTCGAAGTCATAGTTAAAGAAGCAGCCGGATTTTCTGGTGTTTGCTTGCAATCATACAATTCAAAAACCACTTCTATTTGCTTATCCTCACTTGCGTTATTCAAAAACTTATCCAAACTATTGGTAGCTAATGTTTTATTATTAATTCTAATATAATATCGAAGTGTATAATTCTCATTTGAGTTTAAGACATTTCTGATACTCGACATAAATAACTTAAGTGCTAAAAAAGTTAATATTATTAATAGCAATACAGATGTTATTTTTTTCAAATTTATACTTATATTTTTCATTTGATCTCCTTATTCTTTAGAGTAGATATACCTTTATACTTAACTCCTTCCTAAATATAAAACAAAAGCTCACTAATATGTGTCAGTGATCATATCAATTTTGCAGAAAAATAATTTTCTAAAACCACGCTCGCATTTTGCTGTTTTATATCAAATTTATGATTATCCTTTGAGTATTTCCTAAGTAATATAGTACCATTATACAATATATTATTTCATTATTCAAGATTTTCCACTAATATTAATCTTTTTATTTTGAACAAAATTCTAACAAAAACTTTTACTCTTTCTAGTACTTTTAATATCTAAAAAAGCAAAAAAAGGAAGCAAATTTAAGCTTGCTTCCTCTTATTATTATTGAATTTAACTTGCTAAAATATTAAGCAAATCTAGCAAATAAAGTCATAGCCCCTGTCGATCCTGCAGGAATCGCAGTTACTCTTGTTCCATCTTGAAAGTCAGCAGTAGTATACCAACCTAAGAAAGTTAAAGTTGAGTGCCAAGCAGGTTGTAAGAAAGTTAATCCTGCTGATGTATAGAATGGATTTGCATTAGGCATTTCCGGCATAAACAATGCATGATTATGCGCCGTAAAGTTATTAACCGCAAACTGAGGAAGTCTGATATTTCCTACTGAACCAGTACCTTCAAAGTTCCAGAACCATTGTGCTGAATTTACTCTATTAACATAAGCATCTAATCTATCACCAAAATTCAACCATAAAGCACGTGTTGCATCATTAGACCAGAATAAATCCTGATTGACAACATCTCTTTGTCTTGCAGGCCATACAACTGACCATAAAGCTGCATCTACTGCTGGCGCAAGTGCACCGATTGCAACTGAATTACCTTGGTTAGCAGCTGTTTCACCTTGTGCATGATTAGTTTGAATTTGCCATGTTCCACGCCATCTTAGTCTATGAGTAGCAGAGTCTAGAGGGTCATAACCAGGAGCATGCATAAAGCTATTTAAATCTGGATCAACTTCAAGACCACGTTCTACCATAAATCTATGTAAATCTGTTAAAAAATGCGTCATTAATTGATTAACATCATGATGATTCCAAGACCCACCATTCATGTTATAAGTAATTTCGAATCTTGCTGCGTCCGAATCCGGTGTGAATACCGCAAACAAACGATTAATCTGGAAGATGTTCTCCGCAGTAATTTCTGTAATTCTTGCTTCTGGAGTTGGAACGTAATTTGTAAACCAACCTTCAAATCTGTAACCATTTCTTTCAGCCGGATTAGCTAAAGTATGTGGTAACGAATCAAAAGACATGTTAAGCGGATTACCAGCAACTTGAGTTGGTCTAATTTCTGTACCAACGCTACCTGGAATCCAAGGTCTACCTGGATTTCTATCAGTAGGCATTGCACCTAAATCTTGCGTTCCATCACTTTGATGATAAGTAATTCTAACTTCAATTGGTGTCCAACGAGCGAAAAGTACTAAATCCCCTGTTGTACCTTGAATTAAGTTGTCATGACGGATTGATGATAAATCAAAAGCTTCAAACCAACCATCAAAGACAAATCCAGGTCTTAAGACTTGCAGAGGTCCAGGCAAAACGAATATCCCATTAGTAGCATTATAACGAGTAGGAACTGTAAAATCAGGAGCGAATCCTCCCATTCCCGGGATAAGAACTAAATTATATTCGCCTGTTGGAGTAACTGGCCCCGGATCTGTTGTCGTTGTTGTTTGATCCGCACAGGCAACAAGAAATAGTATACCCGCTACAGCTAGTAGTGTTGCAAATATTTTTTTCATTAATCAACCTTTGTATTATTCATACAAAACCCTTTCTTAATTATTTTTTAAAATAAAATTAGCCTCGGCCTAGAAGTTCATCTAAAGCGTTGTTTCCTAAAGCCGCCATTGCTTGAGCAATTGCCGAAACATCTCGACCTGTGCTAGGTCTGACTCCTGCTATTTCTTGAGCAGCTAAGATAAATCCATCTGGATTTGCCCAACCAGCGAATCCTAATGGTAAAGTTGCCCATCTGTCGAAAAATCCTTGACCGCTTCTGTTCATCGCAACATATGCATCAATATATCTTTGATCAGTAAAATGTCTTTCAACGATAAACATGAATGCTTGTTCAGGAGTCATGATATCTGGTAATCCATGAGCAATTGAGAATAATACGTTATAAATAATTTCTTGGCTTACACCACTAAGGTTGTTTCCGCCACCGATTGCAACGAAACTAGTGTTTCCGGCAACTGGACGGAAATCATTAATACTATGCATACCATCCGCAACTGGGAACGGAACGAAACCGATGTCAAAGTTTAAACCTCTAAAACGCATATCACTACCTAAGAACCAGAATTCACCAGAACTCATTAATGCTCTACCACTTCTCCAGTTTACTGAACCTTCATCTGTGATACCACTATCGAAAGAATTGCTCATAAAACTTAAAAGTTCCATTGCTGACATAGCAGCAGGCGATAATAATCCCATTTGATTATTTTCAGTTACTACATATCCGCCATGGCTTCCGATTAAACCTTCAAGCCAAAAATGTGGCCAACCTGTGAAAACAACTGAATAAGAATCTGAATTATCTAAAACTGCTCTCTCAGCCTCTTCAGTCCAAGCTCTAAATGCAGAATTAGTCCAAGTTCCTGCTAAGAACATGTCAACAGGATTAGGTAAACGTAAAGCATCAATTGCTGTAGTATTAAGGAAAATACCATTATTAGCAAAGCTATGTTCTGATGTAACACCGAATAGGTTACCATCAAATGATTGCTGACCTCTGGTTATACGGCTTGGTGTATGGGCTTGTACCGCACTTCTGTTATCTAAATAACTATTAACTGGATGCATTAATTCTGCTAGCTGTGGCAGCCATTCAGACGAAATAAAATATGCATCAGCTACTGGAGTTTGCATTGAAATACTCTCTCTGATTCCAGCAACACGAGGCGGGCCCCAAGACCAGGCAGCCGGAAATGTTTCATAAACTATATTTACATTAAAACTATCTTCGATTTGACGTAAAAGTGCAACTCTTTCACTAGCACGAGTTCCTGTGAAAGTTGGGATACGCGGATCGAATTCATCTAAAGCCCCTACCATAATAGTGACATCTGCTCTTGCACCAGGATGTCTAAGGTTAAGTGGATTAATTAAATCCTGTGGCGTTGGCTGGGTTGTTGTTGTTGTCCCAGGATCCTCGGTGTCGCCATTACAGGCAAACAGTCCTACTGCTAAAAAAACAACTAACAGTAATGAAAAATATTTTTTCTTCAAAATCTTCTTCCTCCTTAAATTTTTGTTTCAATCTATTATATCATAATTTTATGTATTTGCAAGCGCTTTTTTTCACTTTCGACAAAATTTCTATAACGCTTTCATATTTTCTTCAGAAATGTTAAATTTTTCAGCTAATTGGTTATAGAGATGCTTAGTTCCATAGACAATTAGATAGATAACCAAAGCTATCCCTATTAAACCCAAATAGATAAGGGCATGAAATCCTAAGAAAAAAATTACAATTCCACTCAGTAAAAACCAAACCAAAATCTGCATCTGCGTCCGCACAAATCGACCCGTGAAAAATATCGATAATTTCACAGTATCCAAAAACCGCAAATTGTTTATATAGATGATAATCAAGTAAAACTGAAAGGTTAAAAAAATGAAAGTTGCCATCATAATTAACGTTATTACAAAACCGATTAGATAAATAATCCTCTCACTATCAATATGCATTAAATCATAAAACTGCAAAGCACTAAAACCTAAAACAGCTACTACAGCAAACAAAATCAGATTTAAATATAAACCTTTGCGAAAATAAAGACGAAAACCTTCAAAATAAGATTTGAAGATTTTCGTTGATTTATTGTTGATTTGCAATTTACAAACATAAAAACAAGCTATAATACTTGGAACTATTGTTACGATTCCTAAAAAACCAATAATAGTAAGGAGATTCAAAACGACTAAATCAAATCCTAAATTTAAAAGATGATATAACTTGCTGCCTGCGAATCTGTTCATAGAACCTCCTAAAACCATTAATTATCCTGTAATACCAGAACGCTCAACACCTTCAATAAATTGTTTTTGTACGAATAAATACAGAATTAATAAAGGTCCCATAACCATTAAGGCTGCGGTATTGATGATCATTCCCATAAATAAAGAACTATTTGCAATATCTTCACCAACATAACGCTCTAAACGGTGAATCCTGATTATTGCTGGTAATCTTTCCGCGGTTCCAACTAATCTTGACGGAAGAAGCGGGAAACTATCTGAAGATAAATTTAACATCATATCAAAAGTCCGGTCATTCCATTGCCAAACAAAAGCAAACAGACCAACAGAAAGGATTATGCCTCGAGCATTAGGCAACATAACTGAAAAGAATGTTCTAAAGACACCCGCACCGTCCACTTGTGCCGATTCTTCCAGTTCTTTTGGCAGCCCTGCGAAAAATTGCCTAAACATGAAGATGAATAAACCTGTTCTTAATCCTACTCCTAACAAAGTTAACAGTGGCAAAGCCAAAATTCGGCCTCTTAATCCCAGATTCGTAAATAATACTACCCTTGAAACATGTAAAACCTGTGGTGGAATTAAAAGCATCAATATCAAGAAAACAAAGATTATTCCACTACCTCTAAACTTCAGACGAGCAAAAGCGTATCCGGCAATTGAACTTATTGCCAATTGCGAAAACATAACAATAGTTGCTAATGAAAAGGAAGCTAAAAGTCCTCGTCCGTAATTTAAGATAAGAATTACAAGCCGATAATTCATCAACGATAGTTGCGTTGGAATAAAGACAACTGCCGGATTAGCGATATCGGCCGGAATCCTAACAGAAAGACTTAATTTTTGGAAAATCGGAAATAAAATTATAAAACAGAAACCGAATAATAATACTGCTCGAAAAATGCTAATGAAAAACTCTGAAGTATTGTTCGCAAATACTTTTCTTTTAATTGGATTCGATAAATTACTCCGAATTTTATCATAGCGCATTTTGAAGTATTCTTTGGTTGTCATACTAGAGTACTCTTGGTTTTCGCTTACGTTCTCCTTCATAAATAGCTAAGACTCCTTTCGAAATAATTAAATAATAGATTATAACAATTGCCATAGATACACCAAAATAAACCCAACTCATTGCCGCATGAAGACCTAATACTCCAGTATTTAATTGAGTTATTAAAAGCGTATTTAAAGGGCTTTGGCTAAATGAATCCATAACCGTGAAAACAAGTATCGGTAAAAACATTGGCGCAACCATCGGAAAAGTGATTTTCCAGAAAGTTTCATACTTGGTAGCACCTTCAATTACTGCTGCTTCATATAAGTGTTTTGGCACTGACTGGATAGCCGCAAGGAAAATAATAATCTGAATACCAGAAAAAGTTACTATCTCATAAAGTCTTCCAACCATCGTTGTTAACATTGCCGTTAATGCTGGTGGAAAATGAGCATTTGCTAAAAACTGATTTAAATCAAAAATATCATTTAAAGCTCCTGCCCCCGTTTGACCTAAGACAGCGCCAATTCCTTCTGCTAGGCTATTACCCATAACTGTTGCAATGGCTTCACTGTTTAAAACAACCGGAATAAAGAATACGGCACGGACAAAGGTTTTTCCTTTAAACTTACCATTAAGAATTACTGCCATGAATAAACTAAAAAACAAGATTATGAAAATACTTGAAGCAACATTGATAGCAGTTTCCGCAAGTACTTGCATAAAGGTTAAGTGAACTCTAAAAGCATTCTCGAAATTACCCCAACCAACAAAAGTAAAAGTAATACCATCATGCCCAAAGTTAACTATATTAAATGAATACCAAATTGACATAACGAACGGATAAAGGAAAAAAACTATAATTCCAATAATTACTGGTGAAACAAAAATCAAACCCCAAAGCTTCTTTTGCGTTTGAAAAGACATTCCTTTTGGTTTTTTCGGTATAATTTCTAGTTCATTTTCTTCATCTGACTGAACATTTTGATTATTTAAAGCTACTTCACTCATCTTATCCCTCCTATGGCCTCACGTAAAAGCCTAGTGCTGGGACATTAACCCCATCAACATTGCGCTGAGTACGTGTGAAGTTTAAAATTATTCTGACTCCATTGCTGTAGGTAACTTCAAAAATATTTTCTCTAGGTACTAAAATACGATGGCTTGTTAAAGTCGCACCAGCAATACCAACATCTCTTAATCTTGCATTAAGTTCTGCAAGATGATCAACCCAATTGCTGTATGTCGCATGGAAAAATTGTGTGTATCTAGTTCTTAACAAAACTGAGGTATCTTCATAACTAAAGACAAATGAAGGATTACTTCCTGTATTTAATAAGTTTAGCATAATCCGGTCAATTCCTTCGGAAAGACTATGATTAAGTTCTGGTGTAGAATAAGCAAACAAATCAGAAACTACCAATTGAAAGAATGGAATACTCGTCTCAAAAACTTCTAATCTTGAAGCGTTCATTGGCACATTATAAGCAAAGCTAGCAAATGGCAACGCAAACTGAAGCGGATTATTAAGTTTTAAACTAAGCCCTGATTCAACATATTGTCTCATAAGGTTTTGTTGAGCTAATAATGCTTCTTGACGAGAAACTGGATTACTTCTGCTAAAATCACTGTTTAAGATGCTACCTAAATCAGATAACTGGATGGCATTAAGACCTGTGATATTTTGATAACGATTAATCATGCGCGTTCCGAAATTATTGTAAAAACGCGGTGATAAGGTATGAATCGGCATTTGCGTATTGTCAAAAACACCGGTTGCTAAGTTATGTGGGAAATTAGTAGAAAAGTCCCAACTAAGAGCTCTGGAAGTATATTTTCTAACATCAAACATATTTCTGTAGCCATTATTTAATAATAAATTTGAACTCTTGGTAAATGGAATATCATTCTCTGCCAAAAAGGCTACAAAATTATCATAATCCCGACGGTTTCCTAAATGTCTGCTACGCGTAAAATGAATTGGATTCATTTCAATCAAGCCAGTATCTTTCCAACCAAAATAATTAACCGTAATATCTGTTATGCCCCGAGCAATCAGCGTTTCCAAAATAAGTTGTGCTTGTTGGAAAGTCGTTAAGCTAGCATAATTACGACGTCCGATTCCTAAAAAGAAACTACGGAAATCATAGACACCTAAAAAGTTAATATCAAAAGTAATTCCATTTGAAACAGGAAGAGCAGTTGCTGGAAAGTCAAATCGGTTTATTAAATATGCCTGATAAGCCTTCGCCAGACTAGAATAATCACTTTGATCTTCCGTTAAGAAGTGGTAAGCGATTGAAAAATCCGTATTAACTATATCCTGTTCAAATATTTCAACACTCATTGCATTCCAAGTCGTGCTTCCTATTCTAACATTATCACTTTGCCTAACGTAAAAGCCAAACCCCGCTCTGGTAACCGAAATTGTTCTATCTCGCTGACCAGCCTCAATATAGGCATGAGCATCTCCTTCTTCAAGAACCGCAAAGAAACTTAAATTGCTCTGAGGTCCTGAACCTTGTGTCCGATTAAAGATTTTAGCATACATCGGAAAATTGATACTTTCTTGCGGTTGTTCTCTTCTAACGAACTCTACGAAAGCATGATCACGACCATAAATTGGTTTGCGAAAATTTCTAAAGAAACCTGAAGACTGAAAGTTCATTAATGCTCCGCTACCATCAGGAATCAAGATATGACCATCTTCACCATTTCTGGCAGCCCCAAAATATGGTAAAAAACGAATGCGCGCCAGCGGACTATTTTCATCTTCAACAATTGAATTTCTTAAAACAGATGCTTGTAAGCCATGATCAGTTAATACATATTCAACTGCAACTTTAAATCTTGGTCTTTCCATCGTTGTAGATTCACGATTCATTTGGCTATCATGATCTAATTCCCAATCGAACTCACCTTGATTATAACCAGCTTCCAAATAAAGAATTCTATAAAGATGTTCCATGAAAATACTTTGCGCAAGAGCAGCATGACTTGACAATGTTAGCTCATAGTAACCCGGAAATTCAACAGATGGTGCATAAATTACCGTTCTTAAACGTAAAATGTTCATCGCAAATGTCGGACTGTTTGGATCAAGACGAGATACAATCTCATTCATCCGCTCTTCACTTATAAATTCTGGGAAATTCGTATAATGAAAACCACGAAATTGAATGTCATATAAAACCGTAATAGTTCTGTTTTCTGCATCTACCCGAAAATAATAACTTTTTTCACCAGGTCTACCTGTAGCATTATCATCTGGTCTTTGGATACTTAAAGAATAGGCATCTAACCAAACGATGCTTCCATGATTACCCACATGACCAAGAATTAAGGGCGATCTTATCTCATTTTCGGTAGTTAATGAAGATGCTAAGTTATCGCCGTCCTCATTTTGCTGTGGATTGGAATACCAAACTTCACCAGTTATATTGTCAGTAATCCGAAAATGCGTTGTCACTTCGTTAAATTCCATCCGGAAACGCCCATTTGGCGAAGTCATGTTCGGGATAAATTTATTTGGGCTCTCGTGAGCATAAAAAGTATCATGCTGAGCAACCCTAGCTCTTATTTGATCTGGAGTAAAACCACGATCATTACCATCAGCATCCGTGAGTCCAAGAATTTGATTTATACTTGTGAACCCATCTGGATCAAAAGGGCGAGCGCTAATGCTTTCAAAGCCGCTTGCGTGAACAAAGACAAAATAATTAAGACTAAAGAAGCTAACAAAGATTAGCGTTAAGCCTAAAATTACTCTTTTTATCGTTAAATTTTCAAATATTTTTATTAACATATTATACCACCTATGCTGTCCTAATCATTATTTCTCGAATTATCGTAAAGACAAATCCATAAATCTGTTGTGAAAGACTAAAGATTGCCAAACAAAAAAACAAAATAACGATTAGTGCTATTATAGTAAAGATTAGAGAAAGTAATAATGTTCCTAAACCGAATTCGTGCACTACTAGTAAGCCCATTAATGCTAAATAAACCATTAATGTCGTGCCAGCAAAAGCGATTATATTCGCAAAACCTATTTCTTCAATTGTAATCATATGACTGAAAAAAGTGTTAAAGACAGTTGCTATCAATATCGGAAATTGGGCATAAGCTAAAACCATTAAGATTTCTTTTAACCGTCCCTTACCATTCATTAAAGTTGTAACGCTCCAGTTAGCAATAACGAAAAACAATATTGGAACTATCACAAAAAGTATTGACCAGATACTGTTAAAGCTTTCTGGATCAAAATCAACCACAATGAAAGATCCATGAAGAACAAACATCGCTTGCGAAAATCCGGCTAAAAGTAAAATTATCAAAGCAACACTAAGACTGCCTCGTTCACCATCTTTTAATTGGTTAAAGCCTTTTATCGGATGGGTTAACAAATAAATTGGAAATTTAATAAAATTTTCAACAAACTTTTGCCAAAGGTTTATACTTTTAGTTTTGGCAACACGCCAATCAAGTCTTTTTTCCATTAGTATTCACTTCCTTCATGGGATTTGAATTTTCCTTTTTTAACCCCACGATAAATTAAAAATCCCGTTACAGCCGCAGCACCTACTAAGAAGATGCCCATTGCCGTATTAAAGTGACGATCAATAAATAAAAATCGCTGTTCATTTAAAGCTCTGGAATATCCTCGCCAATTATTACCAAGTCTAAAGTAGTGTCTGGCTTCAGCAAATCTTCCTTCATCCATCATAACACGGGCAATACCTGTATAAGCAATTTCAAAGTTACTATTACGCCTTATAACTTCACGCCATACTTCAGCTGCTTCTGTCATATTTCCAACACGTTCTAGTTGCGTAGCTTCTGTAACTAAGCGACCAAATTCAGTAAAACCAAAGGCAATTAAACTACTTGTTTGTCGATCGACAACTAAAAGCTGATCCTGAAAATAAACTACAGCAACAGGGTCACCGAAAGAATCGGTTTGATTTCCCATTTGCCCAGTAATAAACAAAAGATTTCCTTCAAAGTCATAAGTAAATAGTCGCCCACGTCTAGTATCAAGAACTGTGTAATTACCACGACCATCTAAAGTTATAGAACCAAATCTTGACGGACCGTAAATCAAATCAAAAACTCCAGCTGACAAAGAAAATTCTAAGTCACCTCTTGGCCGGGCGAAGCCGTTATTTCTAAGAACATCTACACCTGAAGGATTGATACTTTGGATTATATGATCATTTGTATGTCCTTGGGCAATAGGCATTGAAGTCGCCCAAAGAAAGTTTCTTTCGTCAATTGTCAAATTAATAAATTGTTGAGGCAAACGCAAAGAATCTCTACGAATTTGTTCCTCACTTTGAAAACGACGCCAAAATATTTGTATTGGCGTTAAATGGACACGATTTGTACCAACAAAACGGGAAAACTCTCCTGCTTCATCAAATTCTAGAATTCCTTCAAAAACCATAAGTGCAATTACATACATCCTATTTGTTGTATCAACAACAATTTTACTCGGTCTAAAAGCAACACCATCATCATCGGCATGTTGTCGAAAAGTTGGATCATTCGGTGTTCCAAAATAACCATATTCTGTAAAACTATCAGTTATTTCATCGTAAGTATAAACAAAATTTCCCTCTAAATCAAGTTTGATAATCCGATTATTTTCCGTATCAGCAACAAATATATTGTTAGGAGTGATAAATAATCCTTGAGCTTGATTAAATGTATCACGCACTAAATCCATTCGCCGTTCTAACAATGGTTCTCCATTACCATCAAGAATCACTTCACCATTGTTGTCAACTACTGGTTGTAAAGAAAAACGGGCTCCACCTGTCTCTGTAAGATATGGACGATAAAAGTGATCAATAACTTTGACAAACTGAAGATTAGAGTCTAAGACGAAAATTCGGCTATTGTTATTTGTACTTATTGTTACACCTTGATCGTTTACCATTATAGTACGCTCATCAAGTAAATAAAGATAATCACCGCCAACTCTTAAATCAGCAAGACGTCCGCTAAAACTATGATTTCCTGATGGGTCAATATTACGATCATAATAGTTATCAGAAAAAGCAAAGCCTTCAGCTGAATGAATCGGTCGACCCCAAGATGAATAAATATATGAATTGGCTCTGAGATTAGGAATCGTCAGCACACCAAAACAACATATTGCTAAAAATATTAATTTTTTCATGCAGCTCTCCTCCTATTTCATTCCTGAATGACTCATCGTTTCAATTATCTTGCTTTGGGAAAAGACAAAGATTGTAACTGGAACAATCATCATAATTAGCATTACGGCAGCACTGGCTCCTGCTCTTCCGACTCCACCAGCAACTATTAAGCTCAACGCGAAACTGACTGGCCTTAGTTCTTCGGAAAAGATAAACATCGCGCCATCGGCGGTCCATAATGACTGAAACAATAAAATAATTAATGTCAGCCACGCTGGTTTGACAAGTGGCATAACAATGGTAAATAAAATTCTAAATTCGCTAGCCCCATCAATTTTAGCGGACTCAATTAGTTCAGTAGGAATTGTTACCATGAATTGTCGCATCAGATAAAGTCCTAAAGAAGCCGCAAAAGCCGGTAAAATAAGGGCTAAAAGATTATCAAGTAAGCCAATTTGACTAAAGATAATGTATCTTGGAACCATTGTAACCTGTGGCGCAAACATCAGAGAATAAACGACTAATGCGAAGAGAATCGTTTTTCCAGGAAAGCGATGTTTAGCCAAAGGGTAAGCTGCCATTGAGGCAAATACAACATGTCCGAATGTTCCTACAACCGTAATCAAAATCGTATTGAAGAAAAATCTGGAAAATGGCACCCAGGAGCCACCCATTAAACCAGCTAAATCAGTAAAGTTATTTAAGGTCGGCCTTCTAACAAACAAACGAGGCGGAAACATAAATAATTCATCTAACGGTTTAAATGCATTATTGATTGTAAATACTAGTGGGTAAATACTAAACAAAGCAAAACCAGCAAGCAATAAAAACATCGTGAGATCACCAGCAAATGATCTACTAAGTCTTTTGCGTTTATTTATCTTACGATTGTAAAGATAACGTTTTACAATTTTATTTGGCGTATTACGCGCAAAAAATGCCTTCGTTTTTTCACCAACACTTTTTTTCTCAGAAAGTGCTACTTCATCCATCATCTTAAGTTCCCACCCTTCTGATAATTTTTCTAACTAGAACGTTAGCTGAAATCATTAATATGAACAATAATGTCGCTATTGCACTAGCATAACCTAATTCATAACGAATCGAACCAAAGTCAATCAAATGGGTAACTAAGGTATGTCCAGCATATTGAACTGACGGAAAACCGGCAATCTCCATGGCTACAGCAGCAATCGCAAAACTTGCTGTAATCTGCATAACCGCACCGAACATCAGCTGTGATTTCATTTGTGGTAAAGTAATATACCAAAGTTCTTGCCAGCGATTTTTAATTCCATCAACTGCTCCTGCTTCATAAAGTGTTCTATCTGTTGATTGTAAGCCGGCAATGAAAGCAAGAAAGCTAATACCAAGGCTCAGCCATAACTGAACAATGATGATAATTGGAATTATATAGGTCGGATCCTGAAGCCATAATCTTGGCTCTGAACCAAACCAACGCATCATAAATGCATTTGCAAAACCAACCTCATCAGAAGCAAATATTAATCGCCAAATCAAAAAGGTATTACCAGAAATTGATGGCGCATAAAAGACAAGAGTCATAATTGAACGCATGCGCGGCTTTAATTCATTAATCAACCAAGCAAATACGAAAGCCATTATATAGCTTACAGGACCAGTAATCAAAGCAAGTACCAAAGTGTTTCTAACTGCTCTTAGAAATACCTGATCGGTTAAGAATAAAGCCCGATAGTTTCCAAAACCAATAAATCTTGGCGCCTGTAATAAGTCGAAACTCGTAAAACTAAGTGCCAAAGCCATGAAAACTGGGAGGATAGTAAAAACGAAAAACAAGATAAAAAACGGAGCAATCAAAGCATAGGAACTACGCTTTTGATATATTTCTTTTCTTGTATGACCGCCACTGTTACTCCATTTTTCAATTCGTTGTCCAAGTGATATACGGCGTTTAAGAATTGATACCTGACGACGTAAATCCATCATTCTATCAGTAACTTCTGATAAGTTTTGAGCATTCTCTTCGCTAGGATTCTGCTTTTTAAGTTTGCGCTTTTGCAGATAATCATTATAAACTGCTTTATATTCTGCTTTTAAAGGTTCAAGCTCTTCAATAGTTTGTGCTTTAATAACTTTATAATCAGCTTTTTCCTGTTGACGATCTGCTTTTCTTTTGGCTTTTAAAGCAGATTTCTCTTCTTTTGTTAATTTTATTTTATCTTTTCTCATCATTGCATCCCAAAAATCGGTAAGCCGAATTCACGGCGTTTTCGATTAATCTCCATATTTATTACATTAACAAACTCTAATAATGTTTCACGCTCGTTCCAACGATCGTTAATAATGTGACGGAAAGCATTCTCTAAAGCACGTTGCGTCATATAACCACCCGGTGTATTCTGCTTAGCTTGAGTATTTCTTTGCTGCGAACGTAAAGCTTCTAGTTCTCTCACCGTCCAAGGCAATTGTTCCATCGCATAGATATTTGCCGTATGCCAGCGAGCCGCTGAACCAATAACTGCTTCCATTTCACGACCATATCTTACTTGCGTTTGTGTTGAAGACCACCATTGTAAAAATTCCCAACAAGCATCTTGATCTCTAGCTGTTCTAAGCATCATCGCTCCTGAATTAACAGCGTGAGAGGTATTATTAATTACTTGTTGTCCATTATTATCTAAAACTGGATTTCCATTATCATCAACTACAGGCGTTCCCGGAATCGGGTGAAAACCCCATTTGCCGCGCAACTCTGGTGCAAAAACACTAAGAACGTTAAACGTAGTATAAAATGATACGCCAATTGGCATCTGTCCCGTTCTAAAACGCTGAACAAAATCAACTGCCAACGGAAAACTGAAAGATGTATAAAAGTTTGTCCACTGTTCAAAAGCCGTAATAGCTCTGTGGCTATCTAAACCGCTTCTGACGCTACCATCAGGTTCAGTTATATAAAATTGTCCCCCATTTTGAAATAGCAAGGAAGAGAAAGTCGCATTTAATGACGAATCACCAACAGTATTAACTGGTAGAAAAAATTGCAAACTTAGCCTGTCAAGCCTAGGAACCAGTTCGATAACTTCCATCCAAGTAGTCGGAATCGGCCAACCATGGTCCTCAAAAATATCTTCACGGACAAATAACATTAAAAAGTTTTGAGTTTCCGGAACCGCATAAACGTTATTATGCAATTCAAACGGTGTCCAAGCACTCGGCTCAAAAAGCGTTTGGTGCTCTGCAAAACCAGGAAAGCCACTAAGATCCTGGACAGCGTTTCGCAAGGCAAAATCATTGACGGTAAATCCATCTACCCCAAGCGCAACATCGGGACCGCGTCCAGATAAAGTAGCTGGCAATAATACTCCGGCATTAACGAGTTGCATATTGACGGTAATGCCTGTATTAGGTGTAAAATCTTCATCAATCAGTTGTCTTAAAACGTTCGCCTGATCGCGACCAGATTGAATCCATACATTTATTTCTCGATCACCCTCTACTTGACCCGGCATACCGCCGATTGCGTTAAAATCAGTAAAGAATGATGTAAAGAATCTAGCAACTGAAAACCACATATTACGAAAGATATTGGCATTCGCTCTTGGTAAAGAAACATCATCACCAAACAAAGCAATATAATCAATTGTTAATGGCAATTCGCGTGCTAATAACAAAATCGTTCCTAATGAAGCAATATTATCATTAAATGCTCTAAGTCTAGCTGGTATCTGACTAGGTCTATCGATAAAAATACCTAGTTGTCTTGACATTGAATCTGCAGTAGCAGTAATAGCGCTTCTTTCCCCAGAATGAGCTTCAAATTGCTGACTAATGAAGTCTAGGCTCGCTTGTGCTGCTCTAAGTCTTTCTTCTAAATCAGGAATATTACGACCGCCAAGGAAATAGTCCCGAAACGGGTCTGGGCGAGTTCCAGTTACTCTGATAACATCACGATAGATACCATTTAAATCGTTTATGGTATCTTCCAATTGCCTAATTAACAATCCAAAATCACCAAAAGTGACCTCTAAAGTAATAGTATGTACTCCTGGCTCAAGCCAAATACGGTGGTTATAATTTTCAGTACCAAAAGTTACATTTTGCCAACGACTACTGTGTCTGAAACGAAAGTTATTCATTTCTGAAAACAACTGCTCACCGTTAATTAAGATTCTACGGCTAGAAAACATGCCTCGAACTTCGTTTTGTCGCGCTCTAACCGCAAGATTATAAAAACCAGGTTGATTAACTGTAAACTCCCAAGTTATCCAGTCACCAGGAATTCGCCAGTTATTACCACCAATAGCATTTAGTCTTGCTACTCTAGTTGAATTCGGGTAAGTAATCGGACTAGAGCGATCGGTAATTGGAAATAATGTCGGACTAGAACGTAGCGTAGCGTGCTGTCCTTCGATGCGGATAAACTCATTAGCGCTAAGGCTTTCTCTTCCAACATGTTGCTCACGATATTCAGCATAACTGATTAATACTTCATAAGGCTGGATTAAAATCCTTCTAATTTCCATAGGTTCTCTTAAGGAACGGAAAGCAATTTCTTGCATTGTTCCATCAAAGAAAAACATGTAAGGTTCAGCAATATAACCTAAATCATCTCGAAGCGCTGATGTCCGCCATTCTGGTCTTTCAACTTGCGAAGGTCTTCTGTCGTTTCCAAGCGCATCAACTTGAAATTCGTCATTTATGTTTCCCCATACTCTTTGAAAAACTAAATTATTAGCTTCTGTAAAAGGCGCTTGCCCATCAATCAGAAAAGCCCGCTCAATCGGCGAACTTCTTCCAGCTGTTGGAAAATACTCAATAATAACATTATATAAACCTGGTTGAAGCATCAGTCCAGGCATATTATTAATCTGCCAAGCCACTAAACCTTGCTCACCAGTAATTACTGAACTTTGATTAGAATCAACTTGTGGCGCATCGCCTTCAAAACGGCTGAAGTCAATACCGCGCAGTTCAATCCCTGCACTTGGCCTTGCTAAATTCATACCCTGAAAGTGTTCTAGATATGCCAAATAACCTTGACGGGCATTACGAACTTGTTGTGTACGCTCAAAAGCCTGATGTTCATCAGGTTCTGAAAAAGAGGCATGTAAATCATTATCGCTCATCATACCTAAAAGGCATAATATTGGTAAAATCAAACAAATAATTTTCTTCATCATCATTCTTCCTATCTAAGCTGCCGGAAAATCATATTTTCCAATATTGATGCTAAATCACGTGCAGCGTTTTCTTCTGCTACCCTAAAGTATCGACTTCTGGATTCTACAGTTTGGTGATTATTTGTGGTCGTTAAGCGGAAATAAGCAATTTGCCCCCGAGTCCAAGGTAGAACATTCCAAGTAAACTCATACCTTCCTGTTTGCTGGTTATAAACTGGAGAACCAACAATAACTTGACTACGGCCATCAATAAACAACTCTAAAGTGAAATTAAGCGGATCACCTAATACATCATAAGGTGCCGCAAAGCTTACTATTACTTGTGTCCCTCCATAAGCATATCCTCTGATTAAGCCCTCAAGATCTAAGGTTTCAGGCACTTGCGGCGGTTGCGACTCAGCAATATTAGTTATCGCTAAAGCTGTTGCGCTTTCACGATTTTGAAAATCAATAACTCTAAGATAAAAATCATAATTCTTGTAGTTTCTAACCGATAAGTCCCTGACAGTCAGATTTCCTGCCCCCATACCTCTGATAGCTCCCATAAAATGACCAGGATTATCAAAATTAACTGGTGTTCCTTTAGGAGTTTTGTAAATCACATAATAAAACACATTATCGCAAGTTTCATTGATTCTGAAACGCAAATTGTCACCTCGGCTTTGAACCTCTATGTTGCTCGCGCTAGGCAAAACCGCCAGATTAGTATTGGTAGACATAGCTCTAGATGACATAGGCCTTTTTTGCCAGGCATTCCTTAAATGTTCAACCGCGGCTCTAGTTGATGCCCTATTTGACCAAAAATTCCGTAAAGAGAAAATCGTAAAACCGTTAACCTCTGGAAATTGACTATTATAAAGCAACTGATCCGCCATTTCGGTAACAGGAGCAACCCATGGTGCTGTATCATCAAAACGATAAAGTCCAGCTGAAATATTAAGTTGCACATAATGACCATTCGCTCTTGCTTGTCTAACAACATCGACCCACCAGTCAACAAGATCAGCATAAGGATTAGCATGATGTCTAATTGGCCAATAAAGTTGTGGCGAAACATAGTCAAGCCAACCTTCTAAAACCCATTTACGGATATCCGCATATAAGTGGGTATATGATTCAAAACCACCTTGAACATTTGTCCCTTGCGGATGTCTTGACCTTGCTGCCCAAACACCTGCCGGAGAAACTCCAAAACGCACGCCGTTTCTACGACCGCTGTTTTCATTAAATTCACCGATAGCTTCTGCTACTTCACGAATCATTTTATCAACATTTGCCCGGCGCCAGTCAGCTTGACCTAACCCTGTTGGCAACCCTAAAGGATTATTAGCACGATATAAGTCAAAACTTTGTCTGTCAATATCCATAGGCATGCTTTGAAGATAGAAATAATCATCGAAATTAATCCCATCAACATCATAATTTTCCACAATTTCCATTACTGTATCAACAATATGATCAATAACTGCCCGGCAAGCTGGATTCAAAATCATTGAACTATTTCGGCGTAACCAAGTTGGAATTCCAGTTTCAGGATCATTTGGCACTCTTCTAGTAAAGTGTCTTGCTGGCAAACTATTGATAAAATCCTGCGTACTCGCTGGAGCTGAATTTGTGATACGATAAGGATTTAACCAAGCATGAAATTCCATTCCTCTAGCTCGAGTTGCTTGAACCGCAAACTCAAGTGGATCAAAATTTGCCAAATCACTGTCAGTCATTCCTAAAAACTGGCTGACTGGGTTATGCACACTTGGATAAAAAGCACAAAGCATTGAACGCACTTGAAAAAAGACCGTATTCATGTTAAATTCCTCAAAGATATCCAATACTCTTTCGTATTCAGCCATAAACTGTTCCGGAGTTCTTGTCTGCGGAAAATCAATATTAAATACTGTAGTTACCCAAACAGCCCTTGTCTCAAGCGGACGTTCAAAATAAACATCGGGCACTTGAACAATAGCTCCTTCATTAGGTCCAGAACCAGATGTCCAGCGTCTTACAAATTGTCCGTCTTGTCGCCAATTAATAAGATTAAAAAAGCCTTCACTATTAACTTCTTTAGTTGTGACCGAAGATATTAGACATAATATCGCAATCGCTGCACAAAAAGTTACAATTACTTTTTTCATTCTTCCAACTCCTTAAATTTTGGCATTAAAGCCTTTTTTGACCACATTTTTTTTATTATTTCTAGTCCCTCGCGCGCAAAATCATTTTCTGGAAATAGATTACTGAAACTCCATAAGCAGACTCCATCTACATTTGAAAATTTATTCAAATATTTGATCATGTCAGGAAAGACATCTTTCGAGCTGTAGCCAGGAGTAGCGCCATAGCGCCCTATCGAAAGACCGATAAAAAGTTTAACACCTGTTCCTTTACAAGCTTCGCTCCACCAATCGACTAAATCAGCGTAACGAGCAACAGCATGTTCAAATTCCCAATATAGTTGTGGCATAATATAATCGAGATAATTATTGTCAATCCACTTCTTCAAATCAGCATACCAAGTAACATAAGCCTCTGAACCCAAAGTTTCAGAACCTCCATTAATTCTGCCGTTTTTATAAATACCAAACGGACTGATTCCAAAAGCAATTTTCGTCTTATTCTTTCGATTAAAAGCCGTTATATTTTCTCTGATTGATTTAATTAAAGCTGTAACACATTCTCTTCTGAAATCAGCTAGACTTTGCTTAGTCGTTGAATTCTGATATTCTAAAGTATCATCAGCTTCTGGATGCAGCCCTTCACTTGGATAAAAATAATCATCGAAATGAAGCCCATCAATAAGCGGATAATTTTGGCATATTTCCATTAGTGTATTAACAATAAAATCCCGAACCGCTTTCTTTGCAGGATTTAAAATCAACATCCCATTATTACTTATGACAACATTATCCGGATTTTTTTTAACATAATTCATCGAATGCATCTTTTGGATTTCCGTTGCTTTCAATTCTTCAATCTGCTTTTTATGAAGAGTCGGTGCTAAACGATTAAGAGCGCTACTTGCCCGATAAGGGTTAAGCCAGCCATGAAACTGAATGTTTCTAAGGTGACATTCCTTAATCATAAATTCCAGACAGTCAAAAGGCGGTTTTTTGCCTTCCTGAAACGCTCCTTCGCCTCCCATAAGAAATCGGGAATAAGGATTCAGTTCTGAACGATAAAATGCATCATTCATTGGTCTTATTTGAAAAAACAAACAATTTAAGTTGAATTCCTCCATTTTCGCTAAAATGGCTATAAATTCATTTTTAAAACTCTCTGCATCTTTAAAACGACTAAAATTAATATTACTGACTGTTGCTACCCAGACAGCTCTTAATTCTGTTTGCTTAGCTTCGTAATGTTTCGGAATCATGACAACTTCATCCGATTTAAAATATTTTATCGTATCACTAGAATCGATAAAACTCTTTAATTTGGTCAACTCCATTAAAAATCAGTCCTAACAACTTTTTTCTGATAATCGACAATATTAAAAGCTTGAGCATATTGCTTTCTGGCAAGACAACCATTTGCTTTTATAATCGAAGTATAATAATCATAATATTTAAACGATGAGCTATTCATAATGAACCAATGCTTTTCAATTGCACTTTTCCATAACTGATAACCTTCTTCTGATACTTCATAATAAATGTAAGGAGAAAAATCTTCTCTGTCTTCCCAATTTTCACAAAGATAAACAGGTGCATAATGCGTTTGACCTTTGACTTTATCGCCGATATCAACACCAGCATAAAACTGAGCATCATTAACGATTAAAAAAGTATTAGCGTGATCTTTATGCATTGAATTTTTCCAATGCGTGAAAACTGCTTGCGGCTTATAATCACGAATTAGCTGAGCAACGCGATATTTTATTTCTTCAGATGGCAACAATTCCCCATCCTTAGTTTCAAATACTATTGCTTCACCACCAAGCATTTCCGCAAAAATCTTAGCTTCATTAACTTTCTGAACTCGATATTCATCTTGGGTCATGTGCTTAGGATTACCTCGTTCTCCGGCAGTTAGAGCAACCGTTACGATTTTATAACCTTTTTTGGCATGTGTCGCTAAAACACCTCCACAAGTTAATTCCATGTCACCGATATGAGCGCCAATTGCTAATAATACCTTTTGCATACTATTTCAGATCCTTTTTCATAATGGCAAATGATTGAACAATCTTAAAGCCAGCCGATAAATAAATGTTGCGAGCTATGTTATTTAATCCCGTAAAAAACGTCATAAATTCGCTGTTATTCTCTTTTGATTTTGCACAAAGCACTGAAAATAATGTTTTTCCAATACCTTTACCATTATAAGTTTCTAAAACTGCGATACCAGCTAAAGAGGCACGATTATTACCTTCATTCCAAACTGGTCCAGTAAAGGCAATAACTTTACCATTATCGTGAGCAATTAATAAAGGACGAGGGTTTTGTGCATTTTGATTATTCCTAATTGCATTTGCAAAAGGCGGATTATTTACCTCAACACAGAAATCTTCAAGCCCATGGTGTTTCTTCGGATCATAAATTTCAATGCCGATTCCTTGTTTTTCGTTTCTTTCGATAACCGCTTTATTTTTCTCTGACATTTCAAATTTTGTAAGATCCAAATGAAAAGCATCAACTTGCCCCTCAACATTATAACCAGAGGAAAGATAAAGAAAATATTCTGAACTATTATATGGGACAGCTGGTGCACCAGGATGATTATGCATATTCGTATTAGGCACATACCATTCCAGATTAATTGCTCCTAAAAAAACCATTCTGGAACTTTTGCGCCCAAGAGCTTTAAAAAATTCCTCAACTTTTTGAATCAACTGTGTTCCTAAGCCTTTTCTTCTGTAAGTTTCTTTTACTAAAACAAAAGTTACATAACCTGGTGCAGTTTCGTTTTCTAAATCGGCTTTCTTGACTATTCCTAAAGACATCCCGACAAGTTTTTTTCCGTCATAGGCCACAAAGAACCCCTCCGAGCGAAAATTTTCATTTTTCAGGAACTTGATAGTAAACTCTTCTTCTGTAAATGGTTTATAGAATTTTTTTACATTGACGACTTCGTTCCATAATTTCACGCAATCTGCAAGCATGTGATTTTCAAAGTTTTGGAATTTCATAATTTCAGTTCTCCTATTTTTTATATCTTAATTTGTTATCGTTCTCTTCCCATATAGACATAATGATTTCTAATTGTTGTTGTGCCCATAAAGTTAATTATTACTCTAAATTCAAATCTTACAACAATAAATGTATGGCGGTCCCAATAGAATACGCCATGAGCACCTTGATAAATGCCCACAGGCAATTCATCAAACTCGTATTCAACTTCTAAGCCTAAAGCAACTAGCTCTAACATTTTATGTTCATTCATAATCATTCCTAAGAACTCAGCCCATCTGCCAGTTCTTAAAATAATATCTGGGCAATGTCTACCACTAAAATATTGGTGCGAACGGACAGACGATAACGGAAGATTATGTTTTTGCAATAAGTATGCAACTAATTTTGCATACATCCTTAAAGCTCCTTCAAAATTACCATCAGCGTTAATAGCCATTTCAATTCCGATAGCCCACTGATTTCCAAAATGTTCACCAGCATGATTTGCTCGATAATTATCGGGAATATGTTGAAATATTTCATGCTCATCGACTGTATAGTGCCACGATATTGCTCTATCGTCGGTATTAATGACATTATTCCAGAAAGCAGCATTCGTCCCTGTAGTGCTGACGCCTGTTTCATGAATTGTAATCCATAAAACATTGCTATCATTTGGCGCTACATCAAAGCCTGCTCTTGCTAAAGCCGCTGGCGAAGGTGTTACCCTTCTTCCTGGAACTTTGCGGTTGTTCTCTAAAGGAATCATACCATCTTGAATAACTAACGGTTCACCCGTAATCATATTTACAGCCCGATAACTTTGATAATCTGTCAAAACAATGTCCATAAAATCTAAAGCGAAATCTTCAATCTCTTCTTCTTGCAAAACAATACTTGTATAAGCAAACGTTAGCCTTACAAGCGCTGTTCCAATACGAATTTCTGCTGAAAGCACAGTCGTAGCTTGAGTAAAAGTTTTTGATAAACGTCCAGAAAGGCTAACAATGCCGCCAAAAGAGTCAGTCCAGACAATATTTGATTCGAACAGTTCATCAGTTACCGGCAATTGAAAGACAGTATTGAAGTCCGCATTTTCAAGATATTCAAGTAACCAAGTCCGAACCATAGCAGCTTTTTCCGGATCCGTAATTCCTAAAATCGTTATTGAAACATCAAATCCTCTTCTAACGCCTTCATGTTCAATTATCGCCATCATTTCAACCGGGACGTCATATAAGTGAGTAATTAGAACTTCACCTTGATTAGTTACAACATTCGGACTTAAAGAAACCCATGATACAGTCACATTCGGAAAGACAGCTATACTTTCAGGTAAAACCAACTGATTCGTTCTTTGCCGATCACGAACACTAAAATTTAATACATCAAAAACTGTCTGTAAAAAGAAAAGTTCGCTGGCATTAGGTTGAACTAAAACATGGTGAGTTGCAGAATGAGTTTCTCCAGCAAAATTTATATGGCTAGTCAATATCACAGGGCTTTCGGTTGTAACGACGCTTACAACTCCAGAACTAGTCATTATGTCATAATTACTACTTTCCCAAACAATTGATGCATCAAAGCCAGGAACGTAAGTAGGCAAGAATAAATCACCTTTGGTTGTTTCAGTAACTGAGGCATTGACAATTTCTTCGAGTCTTTGCAAATCCGTTAATTCAGCTGTTGTTTTGTTATCACCATTACAAGCAACTAAGACAAATAAAAAAACGATTAAAATACTATACTTCCAATATTTGATCAATTTGTTTCCTCCCTATTTTTAAAATTAAGATTCACAAGTTTATAATGTAGGTATTAACCAAATTCTGACTTTATCATCATCAAGAATTTGCTGGCTTTCGGTGACACATCTTTTGTTTGTGCAGAAAACGCTTACTATATTATATCATAATATGAGCCAAAATTAAAGTTTTTTTTCGATGAAAATAAATGAAAGCGGAGATTTTTTACTAAAGTAAGCCTATAAAGCCAGTAAAATTGCAAAAAATCATAAAAAAAAGAAGTTTTGCAACTTCAATTTGATTTTTATAAAAATTATTTTCTCAGATAATTCCTTGATTTTCCATAGCTTCCGCAAGCTTTATAAATGCACAAATGTTCGCACCTTTTTGTAAGTCAAAAGGAGCCTTGAACTTTTTGGCTGTTTCATAAATTTCCGTAAAAATATTTTCCATAATCGCCTTAAGCTTTGTTTCGACTTCTTCGAAAGTATAAAACAAACGCATAGAATTTTGTGTCATTTCCAAACCAGAAGCTGCTACTCCTCCAGCGTTGGCTGCTTTGCCAGGCGCAAATAGAACATCGTGCAACTTAAAATACTCTAGAGCTTCGCTTTCGACTGGCATGTTCGCTCCTTCCGCAACTAAAAAACAACCGTTTTTGACAAGCAGTTTAGCATCATATAAATTAAGTTCATTTTGAGTAGCACAAGGAAAAGCCAAGTCACATTTTACCGTCCAAATTTGTTTTGGATCAGCGTAAAATGTGCTTTTAGAATCAACTTTCAGATAGTCCTTTATCTGTCGATTTCTGTCGTTTTTCAGTTGTTTCAACGCTTCGATGTCAAGCCCATTTTCATTAACAATACAGCCTGAAATATCATTAACCGCAATAACTTTAGCCCCAAGTCTTACTGCTTTTTCAGCCGCATGGATGCCAACATTTCCACTTCCTGAAACAATAATTTTCTTACCTATAAACGTATCATTTCTGTAAGTATTAAGCATTTTTTCAACAAAGAAACATAAGCCATAACCAGTTGCTTCCTTGCGTCCTAGTGAGCCGCCTGAAACTGGATTTTTACCAGTAAAAACGCCGCCTGGTTCGCCAGTAAGCTTTTTATACATGCCATACATATAACCAACTTCCTTATCAGAAACACCGATATCGCCAGCCGGGACATCTAAAAACTGACTAATATGCTGATAAAGAGTTGTCATTAAAGCCTGACAGAATCGAATTATTTCGCCATCTGATTTTCCTCGTGGATCAAAATCACTTCCACCTTTACCACCACCAAGTGGTAAACCAGTCAAAGCATTCTTAAAGGTCTGCTCAAAAGCTAAGAATTTAATAATCGATAGATTAACCGAAGGAGTAAAGCGCATCCCACCTTTATAAGGCCCTAAAAGCGCATTATGCTGAATTCGGTAAGCATTATGCACGCAAACCTCATTTTTGTCATTAAGATAACTAACACGGAAAGTAATAACTTTATCTGCTTCTATTAGTCGCTCTACAATATTTAACTTCTCATGCTTGGGTAAAATGCATTCTTCGATTGAAGCTAACATTTTACGAAGCGACTGTAAAAATTCGGTTTCATGTGCGTACTTCTTTTCATATTTTATTAATAAATCATTTAAGTATTTATTCATATTTTTTTACCTGCATTATTTTTCAAGAATAACTCAAAAACATTTTCTAATAGTGCTGCTCTTGTCATAAGGCCAATGCCACCAGGAACTTTTGTAATTGCCATACAATTATCTTTACAATCGTTAAAATCAATGTCACCACAAAGTTTTCCATCAACTCTATTAATCCCAACATCAATAAGGATAACATCTTTTTTAATCATTTCTTTTTTAATAAAATTTGCTTGCCCAATAGCCGCAATTAAAATATCCGCTGTTTTAGTTTCCTCGCTAAGATTTTTTGTTTTACTGTGACAAATAGAAACTGTTGCATTCTCATTTAATAAAGCTAAAGCTAAAGGTTTACCAACAATTTGGCTACGTCCGACAATTACTGCCTTTTTACCAACAATTGGCAAGTCGTAATATTTCAAGATTTCAATAATGCCTTTCGGGGTACAAGGAATAATACCTGACTTACCTTTATAAAGAGCTGCGATATTTTCTGGATTTAAGCCATCCGCATCTTTTTTCGGTGAAATCGAATCAAGAATATTCGGATTTATTTTTTTAGGCAATGGCAATTGAACTAAAATCGCTGTTACTGTTTGACTCTTATTTAAGCGACTTATTAATTGCTTTAATTCTATTTCTGTAGTATCAGCTTTCAGATGTTTCCATGTAAATTTGATGCCTACTTCTGCGCAGTCCGCTTGTTTACCACTAATATAAACACTTGATGCCGGATCATCGCCAACCTGGATGACAACCAAATGTGGAACTATATTTTTTGCTTTAGCTATGTCAGAAACTGCATATTTAACTTTTGATTTAATCGTTTTTGCGACTACTTTTCCATCTAAAATCATCTTAGCCTCCAAGCACTTCTTTAATTCTTACTGCTAAACCTTCAATTTCCAAAGCACTGATTGAACTCGCAGAAAAGCGCACCCCACTTGGGAAAGGAATCGTATAAATGCCTGCTGCTTTTAACTTATGAAAAGCCGTTTCCGGCTCAGCTATTTTAATCATCACGAAAAAGCCCTCTTTAAACGGATAAATCGGATAACCTGTTTTTAGCAATTCCTGATAAAGCTTACTACCAAGACCAAAAAGTCGCAATCTAGCTGTTTCTAATTCTATATTAAAATTATTTATAACATCTTTATCGAAACTTTCAATAAATGTAAATCCAGATTGAGTAATATTTGACCATTTAGTTCTAGCTGAAAAAAGATTGGCATCTAAAAAAGTAACAGACGAGGCTTTTTCTCTCCCTAAAAAAATTTGAGCACCAAGACGCATTCCATACAACGAAAAAGTCTTAGAAGCACTCCAACAAGCAATGACTGCCGCATTATTATGCAACCTTGTAAATAAAAGAAAAATATCTCTTTTGATTTGATAATCCTTTATCGAAAAGTCGAGATAAGCCAAATCAAAAATCATTACAACAGGCAAACCAGTCTCTGCATAACGGTTCATTTCTGCAATAATAAATTCATAATCGCTATAATCTAAAGAGAAACCTGTTGGATTATGACAAGGATCATTAATAATAAAGACAATTCTTTTTTGTTTTTCTGCGACAACTTTCAAGCTTTTCCTAAAAGCTTCACGATCAAATTTCTCATCTTTAATATAATTAAAAGTTTTAGCTTCTACTACATATTCCCGTGCCATGAGTTTATAGGGCCCCCAACCAACATCGGGAATTAAAAGTGTTTCACCAGGATTTAAATAGTTATGGATTGTGTTACTTAAGGCTCCAGAGCCACCAGGAGTCGGGATAACCTCACAATGCATTTTTTCAGTAATTTCTTTGTAATGTTTCTTAAAGAGCATCATTAGTATATTGTCTTTAAATTTTGCGCTTGCTTCTGTTGTTGCATAAGCGAACTTATCACTTACTTCCTGCTTTTCCAAAATAGACGCAACCGAAGAAAATGCACAAAGTTTTGATTCATCATTTAGCAACATACCAGCTGTAGCATTTATGATTGAAGGATTGGCCTGTTTTGACTTTCTAGCTTCACTAGCTATTTCCAAAACATTATTAATCAGCTTTTTTCCTTGCGAGCGACTAGCTAATAATTCAGACATCATTTTCTCCTTTCAAGCCATTAGCTTTCGCCAAGCAGCTTTTGTTTTTGATCTTCATTAACTAAGGGTTCAATAATAAGATCTAGTTTACCATTAATGATATCATCAAGGCGCTGAACTGTTAAATTAATCCGGTGATCGGTTACCCGATTTTGTGGATAGTTATAAGTTCTTACCTTTTCTGATCTATCACCTTTACCAATTAAACTTCTTCGTTTCTGATCTTCTTCTGAAGTTCGCTCACTAACAATTTTGTCATACATTCTGGTTTTTAAAAGCATAATTGCCTTATCTTTATTTTCGTGTTGTGATTTACCTTCTTGACAGCTAACCGAAAGTCCACTAGGCTCATGTGTCACTCTGACCGCTGATTTAGTCGTATTTACCGACTGTCCTCCTGGACCGCTTGAACAAAAAGTATCAAATCTTAATTCATTCATATTTAGTTCAAAGTCGATTTCTTCAGCTTCTGGCATTACTAAAACAGTTGATGTTGAGGTATGTACTCTCCCCATTGCTTCTGTTTCTGGAACGCGCTGTACTCGATGAGCTCCAGATTCATATTTCATATAAGAAAAGACATCATCGCCCTTAATCATAAATTCAATTTGCGAAAAGCCGCCCATTGAAGACTCCATAGCGTTCAATATTTCAATTTTCCAACCTTTGTGCTCCGAATATTTTGTATACATACGAAACAAATCACCCGCAAAAATATTGGCCTCATCACCACCGGCTGCGCCTCTAATTTCCACAATAACATTTTTCTCATCATTAGGATCTTTTGGAACTAATAAAAGCGTAATTTCTGCTTCAAGAACAACTAGCTTTTCTTTTACTTCGGATAACTCCATTTCTGCCATTGCTTTAATTTCTGGATCATTATCCGCAAGCATCTCATTTAAATCATTTTGACTAGTTGTTAAATCTTTCCAAAGCCTAAATTTATCTACTGTTTTGGAAAGCCGGCTTTGTTCTTTAGCTAATGCCGTAAACTTTTTTATGTCATTGATGATTTCCATCTGGCTTAAAAGTTCTGATAATTCATCAAAACGATCTTCCATTAATTTAAGACGGTCAAACATATTTTTCATTTTTATTCATCCTCTAAGTTTTGTATCCATTGATATAGACCTTGAACAATATTAATTGTCTCTTCAACCAAATCAATTTTATTTATAGCTTCTTCATCAAATGCTGATAAACCATTATGTGCACCTAAAAAAGTGCCAGTAAGAATCGAAATATTAATCGGATCTTTAGTTTTATAAGCCATCGCCAAAGCTTTTTCCGGATTATTCTTATTTACAGAATAACAATAGTAAGCTAAGGCTAAAGAGTCACTGGCATTTGCACTATGATCAAAGCTATTAAATGCCTCAGCTAAACTTTTATTTCCTTCTAAAATATCAGAAAGTTTTTGAATAGTCATAAAACAATCATAACCATCCGCAAAAACTTTAATCTCATTAATTACGCCTTTTAAAGATATCGTTGGTGATATGTCATTTAAAATACTCGCAAGCAAATAAATATAAGTTCCTGATGCAACCTGAGCATTAACATCACCATGCGTCAAAGCGCCAATTTCAATCCCCATCTTAAATGCCGCTTCTGGTCTTTTATGAAAAAATAAAGCTACTGGTGCTAGCTTAGTTAATACTGATGAGCTATTTAACTTATTTCCTAAAAGGTTTTTGGAAAACATTTTTCCTTTGCTTAAGATATTCAATACTTCTTCATCAACATTTCGTTTTTCTTTCAGCTGTTTGAAATTTAAGATTCGCTCATTTTCCGGCATTTCCAAAATATAGTTATTACGTTCCTGATTTGGCATAACACCCGTTTGGAGATAAAACCAAGTTAAATAACTCTCAAAAACTTTTTTTATAAAGATTTTAGCCGTGAGATCTTCGCCAATAAAGATATTATTAATAAAATAATTACTAATAATAGTAAGTTGAGCATCATTTGTTAAGCTAAGTTTATTATATTTTCTTTCGTATTCTAAAGCACCAGCATAAATGCCACCAATAACTGCGCCTAAATAATTATCCAAAGAATTTGCCATAAAAACTCCTTTTATTAGTCTTCAGCCATTGAATTAAAGCGAGAAAACTCAGGCGTAAACATCATCTTTAATTCAACACCACTAGTACCATGACGATTCTTGGCTATAATCAAATCCGTCTTTCCTGACGAATCTGGATTAGCTTCACTACGCTGATAATAAGCTTCCCGATATAAGAACATAATCATATCGGCATCTTGTTCAATACTTCCAGATTCACGCAAATCAGACATTATTGGTTTTTTGTCGTCTCTTGTCTCAACACTTCTAGAAAGCTGCGATAAAGCTAAAACCGGAACATTTAGTTCTCTTGCCATCTGTTTTAAAGAACGAGAAATCTTAGCTACTTCTTCCTGACGATTACCATTACGGCTTTCACCAGAAATCAACTGTAAATAGTCAATAACAACAAAATCAAGTCCTCTTTCCTGAGAAAGTTTACGACATTTGGCTCTGATATCACCAACAGTAACAGCCGAAGAATCTTCAAAATAAATATTAAGATTACCTAAAGCATGAACTGTTGAACTAAAGACTTTCATATCATTACCATCTAGCCGACCCTTTTTAATTTTATAATTATCAATGGCGGCCTCACTGGAAATCATTCTGCTCACTAATTGTTCTGCACTCATCTCTAACGAAAAAATAGCGCAAACAGCTCCGCTTTTTCTATCACTTCTTATTTTAGTAGTTTTATTATATTTAGCAATATTAACAGCTAAGTTCATTGCTATCGCACTCTTTCCCATACCAGGACGCGCTGCTAAAATAATTAAATCCTGTTTTTGAAGGCCCCAAGTTAAACGATTTAAGTTTTCAAAACCTGTATGAAGCCCAGTCATTCTTCCGGCATTAAGAATATTATTTTCTGTAATTCTTAAAACATCTTTGGCGACATCATCAATCGATAGTAATTTTGAACTTTGTCTTTCTTTGGCAACATCATAGATTTGTTCTTCCGCAAAATCAATAAAATTAGCTGTTCCTAAATCAGGATCAAAACCTTTTTCAGCAATCATAGCTGCTGTATTAATTAGTTTTCTTTTTAATGATAATTCTCTGACGATATTAACATAACTAGAGAAATTGGCGGTTGACGGAACTGCATCAGCAAGACCAACAACGTATTCCATATTTCCAGCATTTTTCAAAATACCTTGGGCGTTAAGTTCATTAATAACTGTTGTATAATCTATCATGCTACCTTTTTCAAAAAGCATAACAAAAGCCTTATAAATATTTATATGCCTAGTATCAAAAAAATCAACAAGTTTAACCTTGTCAACTAATTCAACTATCAGATCTGGTTTTAAAAAAACCGATCCCAAAACAGCTTGTTCTGCTTCAATATTATGCGGCATTATTTTTGCCATATTAAAACCTCTATTTCTTAATTACGTGTGCCTCAAACTGAGCTTGAATATCTTTATAAAGATTTACAGTTATCATATGGATACCAAGCGAATTAATCGACGCGTCAACTTCCAGTTTGCGCTTATCAATTTTAATGCCTGTCTGGGCTTCAAATTCATCAGCGATCATTTTTGAAGTAATGCCTCCAAAAAGTTTTCCATCAGCACCAACTTTAATCGAAAGATTAATGCTTTTTCCACTAATTTCTTCCTTTAGTTTTTTATTAATCTCATAATGCATTTTTTCTTCATTTTGACGTCGTTCTTTTTCAGCTTTTAATTGATTTAAGTTTTCCTGTGTAGCTTCACAAGCTTTCTTATTTGTAATTAAAAACAAACCATAACCATTAGCAACTTCAATAATATCATCTTTTTTGCCACGTCCTTTTAAATCTTCTAGAAGAATTACTTTCATTTTTATATCCCCTTCCATAAATTCACGATTTAGGATTTCCTTTAATATTTTTTCTGCTTCATCTAAATCTTCAGAAATCTGACTGGCTGCATTATTTAGGTGGCCACCACCACCAAGCTCTTCCATAATCAGTTGAACATTTATTGCGTCAAAACTACGAGCACTAATTCCCGTTTTACCATCTTCTAACTTTCCTAAAGTGAAGGTAGCATCAATGTTTTCGATTTTTAAAGCCGTATCTGCAATCTTTGAAAGCATTACTCGGTCATTTATCTCTTCAGGAGGCAATTTGATAATTGCAAATCTATCTAAAAAAACCTCAACATTATTCAGATAACGATAAAGCTCTAAAACCCGATTAGTGTCCTCACGCATCAACATTCGAACTTTAATCATATCAGCGCCGAACTCTTTTAAAATTGAAGCAACATCAAAGGTTCGATAGCTAGCACGATAAGTAAAATCATTTGTATCAACAACTATCCCGCCAAGCATAATAGTTGCCTCTTCGGCTTCAATAACAATACCTGGATTATAAAAATTACACATTTCTACAACTAATTCAACAGTTGATGAGGCATAAGGCTCAACATAAGACATTAATGGATTTAAAAATGCAATATCACCAGCCCGATGATGATCGATTATCGCTAGTTTCTGACAGGCTTCCAGAACTTCAGAATCAAAAACAATCAAAGGCGATTGAGTATCACAGACTACCAATAATGTATCTTCATCTATTTTAGAAAGTGCCGCCTCTGGTTTAATAAAATATTTAAGGATATCCGATTTATTTTTAACTAACAATTCGTCAAAGAACTTTTGAGCAGTCAAACCCATTTTTTCCGGATCAATAACGATATATGTTTCCTTTTTACTCGATCTAATCATTTTCAAAAGACATATTTGCGCACCAAGTGCATCAATATCTGTTTCAACATGTCCCATTATTAAGCAAGTAGATGCATTATCTGCTAAATCCTTAAGGTTTAAAGCATTAACTCTAGCTTGAATTTTTGTATTTTTCTCTAATGCATTGGCTTTTCCGCCAAAAAATTGGATTTTCTGCCCTTCAATATTAACAACAACCTGATCGCCACCGCGTTTTTCCGCAAGATCAATCGCATGTTTAGCATAAGCGCCAAGATCAGTCATAGAGACATCGTAACAAGCAATACCGATACTAACAGTAACACGAATATTATTCTTAACCGAAATTTCTCTGATATTATTTAAGATTTCAAATTTCTCGGAAATCATAACTTCAAGTTCCTGATAAGAAAAAAGCATTACTAAAGAGCGATTATCGTAATTTTGTATATAAGCTTTATGCTTAGCCGCAAAATCTGATATTTCACCTAAATATTCACCGCGCAAGTTAGATTTTTCAGATACATCAAAAGCATTAAGCGAATCATCAAGATTGTCTAAAGCAATAATAGCTAAAGCCGGCCGGGATTTTAAGAAATGGGTTCTTAAGTCTTCGCGTTCAGTAACATCAAAGAAATATAACAAGCGATGTTCCTTTCGACTTATACAATCATACTTTCTAGAAAAAACAGAAATTGTATTTAAATCTTCATTATTTACTAAAGCCTTATAAACTGACTCATTAACTTTAGCTAAAGAAACATCAGCAAGTTTGCTTTGAAACATATCCTTAGCATAACCATTTGACCACTTAACCATTAAATCTTCATCATATAGAATAATACCAATCGGCATTTCATTAAAAGATTCATCACCAGCTCTTTTGATATTAAAAGACATTGAATTCCAGGCTTCTAATCTTTCTTCTAGCCAAGTTATCTTTTTGTTTTGCTTACTAGATATTAGCGAGAAAATAAGAAAAGCTTCAACTATAAATAAAAGAATTATAGCTGATAGATGGAAAACATTATCTCCCGTAAAGGGCTCAAAAAAATAAATCAGCAAGGAAATTATAACCGCAATCAGCAAGAATATAATTATCCGGCGCATATAATCACCTCTAATGATATAATTATATCATTTTTCACGCCCCGATGCAAATAAAAAAGTCAAACTTAATAATTTGACTTAGTTTTATTTTACTCTTTTATAAATGGTAATAATGCCATATGGCGTGATCTTTTAATCGCAACCGCAAGCATTCTCTGATAACAAGCACTTGTACCAGTAGTACGGCGAGGTAAGATTTTTCCACGATCAGAGATAAACTTTTTTAATAGTTCAACATCTTTAAAATCAATGTATTCAATTTTATTTTGTGTAAAATAACAAACCTTTTTACGCTTTTTAGATTTATATTGATTCTGCATAAATTATTTCCTTTCTAAAATGGCAGATCTTCTTCTGTGACCGCAATTTTTTTGCTGGACTCAAAATATTTATCTTCCTCTTCTTTATTGTTAGTCTGAACTGATTTTTCAAAATGACTCGGATTTAAAACCGGCGCATCGTAAGAAGGAGCCTGATACTCGCCTCTTGACTCATCAGATTTACTTTCTAAAAATTGTACTGTATCACATAAAACTTCTGTGACATAACGCATTTGCCCGTCAGTCTCAAATGATCTGGTTTGAATTCTTCCTTCAACACCAATAAGCATTCCTTTTCTGACAAAACGGCCTAGGTTTTCGGCTTGCTTGCGCCAAACAACGCAATTGATGAAATCAGCTTGCCGTTCTCCTTTATCGTTAGTATACGGACGATTTATCGCTACTGTAAAGTTACATACCGCCGCATCAACGTTCATCATTTTCACTTCTGGATCTTTCGTAATCCTTCCGACTAAAACTACCCGATTCATCGTCTTACTCTCCTACTTTTACGCAAATAAAGCGGATGATGCTTTCATTTAAGCGAGCAGCACGATCAAACTCTTTTATTGTAGTTTCATTAGCATTAGCGATAAACCAAAAATAGTGGCCTTTATTATATTTATCGACTTCATACGCTAATTCTTTGTTTCCTAAATCCTTTTCTTCAAGAATTGTCCCACCATCTTTAACAAAGACATTTTTAATATCTTCGAATGATTTCTTTAAGACTTCTTCCTGAGCATCAGGTTTTACAATAAACATTACTTCGTATTTCTTCATATTTTTCCCTCCTTATGGTCTCTGGCTTTTAAAAAGCAAGGATTTTGATTTCATCGATAAAAATTATATCATAAATTTTCTAAAAAACCAAGCAATTTTATTATTTTAATTGCTATTTTGTTTAAATTCAGCGCTCATAGATGAATTTTGTTATTTAACTTCTGCTTCTGTTTGAAATCACGAAATCTTTGGGCAAGGATTTTTATCATCTTGTTTTGTCATTTGGATACAGCCGTATCAACAATTTGATACACTGACTGTTACAAAAATCAATATTTTTGTCATTTTGATACACCGACTGTTACAAAATTTTCCACTGTCAACTTATCTTGTTAGCTTTTCCTACTAAGCATTTGTAAAACTTTATCTTCAATAAAATCAGCTACTTTTTGTTTGAAAATAAATTTATTTGGACTTTTAAAATTCTTTTCAATCACTAAAAATTGATCCAAAACATTAAATCCAATATAAACCAATCCTGCTTCTAAAACCAAGTCTTTAAAAATTACAGCCTCATTACCTGCTACTCCTGTTGTAGCAATACAAATATCAGCTTTAGTTATTTCTTTTAATCCTTTAACCATTGCTTCACAAACTTCAAAACTAATCGAAGACTTTTCTTGAATTAGTTTTGAATCAACCCTTAAAATTTTTGTCTTTGAATCATCACTATAGGTCACATAAGATTCATTAATAACTTTCGAAGAATTATCAGAATCTGTTAGAAGGCTAGCCAAATAACCACCAGTACAGCTTTCACAGAAACTGATATTAAGTTCTTTTTTTATTAAAGTTTCAAGCATTTTTTTCATAGCTATCTCCTCTTATTTATATCTATTATACGACAAAACCCGTGAAAATAAGGATATTTTTGCTAAAAAGACGAAAAATACATATAGGTGATTATCATAAAAAAATTAAAAACTCTTCTTTTAATTGCTATAGGCTTAGTTTCAGTCTTACTTTTAAGTTATAAAGTTCTTGATAAGACTACACCCAATAATTTAAGAGAATATCGAAGAATAGAAATTTATGATACCAAAGAAAAATTAATCTATTCAGCCTTTAATAATCAAGAACATACCTGGATTTCATTAAATGAAATTAATCCTTTATTTTTAGATACTTTAATTTTTTCCGAAGACAAACGTTTTTATCAACATTCTGGCTTTGACTTTCTAAGAATAAGCAAGTCTGCTTATAATAATATCCGCCACAAAGGAAATCTAGAAGGTGCCTCAACTTTAACCCAGCAATTATCCAGAACTATCTTTCTGAACAATGAAAAATCGTTATCCAGAAAAACCAAAGAATTATATTATGCCCTTTATTTAGAAAGTCGCTTTTCAAAAGCTGAAATCCTTGAAGCCTATATTAATCTTGTTTTTGCGGGACACGGCCAAACAGGATTTAGTGAAGGTTCCAAGTTTTACTTTGATAAACAAATCGGCGAGTTAAACTTAAATGAATTTTTGATATTAACTAATTGCATTAAAAACCCAACATACTATTCACCTATTCTTAATTATAATAACGCTATACAAGCAAAAAATAGCTTAGCAGAAATGTTATTTGCGAACAAGCGAATTACGGAAAATCAGTTATATGAGGTTTTACAGAGTAATATAATACCCATAAGTGCTAAAAAAACAGATAAAGATAACTCTTTACATTATTTCATTGATTATGTTTTGACTAATATCAAAGAAAAGAAAAATTATAACATTAAAAATATGCGTAACTATTTAAAGATAGCTACTGAATATGATTCTGAGTTAGCTTCACAAATAAATAAAAAAATTCCCAATTATGCCGACTTAGAGGTCGCCATTTGTGCCATTGAGCCTTATACAGGTTACATCAAAACAATGATCGGTGGTAAAGACTACAATACCTCTAATTTTAATAGGACTAACCAAGCAAAGCGCCAATTAGGCTCAACAATTAAACCTTTCATTTATTATACAGCTTTAGAAAAAGGCCTTTCGCCAACTACTGTTTTCAAAAGTGAGAAGACAAACTTTAATTCTAAAAACATAACTTATTCCCCAGATAATTATAACAAATCCTATGATAATACTAATATAACAATGGCTTATGCATTAGCTACTTCTGATAATATCTATGCGGTTAAAGCTTTAGAAAAAATCGGGCAGAAAAACTTTTTCTCAACTCTTGATAAACTTTCATTTGAAAAGCCTGAATTTAATCTTACCTTAGCTTTAGGCAGTAATTCAGAATCCTTGCTTAATCTTACTACTGCCTATAATATTTTAGCTAGTGAAGGTAAAAATATTCAGCCAGTCGCCTTAACTTCAATCCAAGAAAATAATAAATTGATTTACCGGGCAAGCTTTAATCGGCGACAAAAACAAATACTAAATTCAGATTCTGTCTTTATTCTTTCAGACCTTCTTACCGGAACCTTTGACTCAAGCCTTAATCAGAAAAACCGAGTTACTGGTGAATTGATTGCTAATGAGCTCACTAAAACATATGCCGGAAAAAGCGGCTTAACTGATACAGATAGTTATATGCTTGGGTTTAACCCTCAACTTACTTTAGGTATCTGGGTTGGATATGATGATAATAAACCCTTAACTGAAACTAATGAATTAAGGGTTGCCAAAAAACTATGGGCTTTTGGAATGGAAAGCTATATGCAGGAAAAACAAGATTATTGGTATAATCCACCTTTAGGTGTTTATCAAAAAAATGTCTACTTAACAGAGGAATATCGTAAAGGAGTATATTTTCGTCAATAGTTGACATTAACCTTTAAGCATGCTATAATTTAGTTCTCGTGGAGGTTAATTTATGGATGAAGAGTTAGTTTATTTGGTTTTAGAAACTGTTAATGAAATTCCAGCAGGAAAAGTTGTCAGTTATGGCCAGTTAGCTTCCCTTTGCGATCGCCCCAAAAATGCACGCCAAATGGGAAAAATTTTAGGAAATTCGGCTTACTATGGCGATTATCCTTGTCATCGTGTTGTTCATTCGGATGGTTCTCTTACAGCACATTGGCCTGAACAAAAAGAACTATTACAAATTGAAGGTGTTACGTTTTCTAAAAATAATAAAGTATTAATGAAAAATCATCGTTGGCAAATTTAAAGCTTTTAATTACCTGATGTTAACCAATACACTAAATAATTAAAAGCTTTTTTTTATTCATTAAGAATTTCTATTTTCAAATTATAATAAATATTTTTACTTAATATATGTATATTTATGCCGCGCATATAACAGATTATTCCAGACTAAGATAGGAAAGCTTATTATGGCAAAAAGTAAATCCAAAGACGATGAAGTAATTCAGAGTTTAAGGAATAGCGGTCTAACAATACCTTTACGATTACAAGTTCAACTGTAACTTCGTAAAAAAGGGGCATCGGCCCCTTAATGAAAAATTATTTTCGTTTTGTTAACGATTTAAATTTTGACTGTTACGCATTATCTATTAACTATAAAATCTATTTCGGTTCTAATTGAAACCCAATCATTCAAAACTATAGTTATAACAATTTTTCTAACTTGATCATTAAGATATTCTGCAGATATGACAACTGAAGCCACATCTCCTTGCATTAAAGACCTAGTAGTAATTTTTACAGGATCTACTAGTGGTTCATGAAATCCTTCTAAAATAACAATATTATTAGTTGTCAACCCATTTCTTTCGGCATTAAAGGAGCTGAATGATTCTTCTTGTATTGCAGTAGCATCAACAGTTGCATAAGCCCAATGAGTTATTATTGATGAAACTGTAAATTGAAGAAATCTTGAAACGGAAAAGGAGCCACTAACAAACACTTCTTGATTATTCACAAATGTGCTATTTATTACCGCAGATGCAAAATTAAATGGCGTTGCTGTATAGGCAAACCCCGCTTCTCTAAGTTCTCTGCTCAGAAAATTATTTGTAACAACATTGTGCATTTCTCTACGATTTGCCTCCATGGCAAGATGAATTTGCGCTTGCGTTCTATTATCTGTTTGGCCAGTTGGAAGATTACCATTCCATCTGGAGTTAATAGCGTCAAACACATCCCAACGATTTGCTTGATTAGGAGTTAAAAAAAGCGGAAGATGTGCTGCTGAGCCAAAAATCGTAAGAATTTGAGCATTTGTTCTGGAAACTTGTTCAGCTGCTGGCACAAAAAAGTTATGGTTTTGATTAACAATGAAGCCTTGTCCGACTCTGGTAATTATTTTATATACAGTCGACCTATTAACTTTTAAGACCTTACACATTAGTTTAATTGGATAAACATGTTTGAATAACTTTATAAAATCAATTTTAGCGGTTAAGGTTTTCTGGCG